>CAZJYL010000353.1:0-2510 GCA_964550265.1 uncultured Bacteroidaceae bacterium | reverse complement strand
CAATTATTCGCCATGGTTGTAAATTATATGCCGAAGGAGCATTAACGGCAAGGTCTATTATCTTTTTTATTGTTTCGTCATCTAATTTACGGGATGGGTCAAAATGATTAACTGAACGACGGTTTTTTATTATATCAATTGCTTCCATAGTATTTAATTTTAATAATGTACAAAATTAGCAAGCATAAAAATAGCAGAGCTGTAATCATGATTAATATCACTCTGTAAATTATTGGTTTGGGGGAAATAAATATTTAGAAACTTTGTTGTCTTAATAAATTATGAATTAAAAATTTTAATGCTTTTTATGCCCTAAAGTCGGGTGAGGTTTACTTTTCTTTTTCATCGCCAAAAGAAAAGTAACAAAAGAAAAGCAACAAAAGAAATTCCTGCTACAATATTTCTTTTGGGCAGCATAGAAAATACTTTACCACGGTTTTGGAAATAGTTCCATAGCTTAGCTGATCGGATGCTTCGGTAATGTCCTTTCGGGTACCGTCTTTATAGGCAATCCAGATTTTATCTATTCCGGGCGCATAGGCATTATTTTCAATTTCGCCATAGCTAAGAAAATACGATGCATCTTCTGCGGAAATATTATAAGTTTTGGAGATTTTTTTCAATAAATCATCCCGGTTTTTCTTACTGATTGGTTTGGATTCAATAATTACCCTTGCCAGTTTTCTGTTAAGCAAATTGGCTGCCAGGCGGCTCAGAACCGCATCGTTATGATATTGCCAGACTTTTAGGCAGGATAAAATATCGCTGTCGTCAATATCAACGAAATTTTCAAGAGTAGTGGCATTAAGGTTTGTTTTATTGTTGTTTTTTTCGAGGAAAAAAGCCAGTGCAGGCGGAGCATAAATTTTTTCGCCATTCAAAGCCAGATCGTGTGCGCGCTTAAGCGCGGCAATAAGCATTTGTTCGGCAGCAACAACAGTTTTATGAAAATATACCTGCCAATACATAAGCCGTCGTGCAATAATAAAACGTTCAACAGAATAAATGCCTTTTTCCTCCACTGCCAGCTCGTCGTTTGATATGGTCATCATTTTCAGAATGCGCTCCGTGCCGATAACTCCTTCGGACACGCCCGTAAAAAAACTGTCGCGCGACAAATAATCAAGCCTGTCAACATCAAGCTGCCCCGACACCAGCTGATGCAAAAACTTCTTTTTATAGGTGCCCTTAAAAATCTTAATTGCCAGGGTCAGTTGTCCGCCCAACTCCTGATTGAGTTTTTCCATCAGCTTAAGCGAAATGTCTTCGTGCGACACATTGTGTATTAATGAATTTTCGAGTGCATGCGAAAAAGGTCCGTGACCAATATCGTGCAGCAAAATGGCAGCCAGTGCAGCCTGTTTTTCTTCGTTATTAATTTCAAACCCTTTTTGTTTTAGAATTTCGGTTGCCTCATCCATCAGATGCATGGCACCAACGGCATGATTAAATCTGGTGTGCAACGCTCCCGGATAAACAAGATAGGTTAATCCCAACTGCCTTATTCTGGTAAGCCGCTGAAAGCAGGGATGATTCATAAGCCCGAAAATTAATTCATCGGGGATTGTAATAAATCCATGCACCGGGTCGTTGAGTATCTTGCGTTTGTTTACAGCCATTGTGTTAAGGATTCAATGATTTCTGTATTTTTTTTGTATCTTTGAAAATGATTTTGCTTGTGGACAAACCACCCTGTCAAAAACAGACAAAAGTAATGAATAACCAGAAAAGAAAAGAAACATGAGTGTAAAAAGCAAAATCCTCTGGGTTGATGACGAAATCGAAATACTGAAGCCGCATATTCTCTTTCTTGAACAGAAGGGATACGAACTTTCTCCTGTTTCGAATGGCAACGATGCCCTCGACCTTATCAAGTCCGAAGATTTCGATATTATTTTTCTTGACGAAAATATGCCTGGCCTGAGCGGCCTTGAAACGCTGACCCACATCAAGAATCTGAAGCCAAATATTCCAGTGGTCATGATCACCAAAAGTGAAGAGGAAGCCATCATGGAAGAGGCCATTGGGAGCAAGATTGCAGATTATCTCATCAAACCGGTCAATCCCAATCAGATACTGCTTTCATTGAAAAAAAACCTGGAAGACCGCAGACTGAGACAGGAAAAAACAACCGGTTCCTATCAGCGTGAATTTACAAAACTGGGCATGGAAATCTCGCCCAACCTGACATTTGATGAGTGGTCGGCACTGTACCGGAAACTCATTTACTGGGAGCTGGAATTGCAGGAATCGGGCGATGAAAGCATGCTTCAGATTCTCAGAACTCAGAAAGAAGAAGCCAACAAGGTTTTTTCAAAAGCATTCATCCGAAACTACCGCGACTGGCTGAACGACAAAAACGATCCGCCACTGCTTTCGCACAATGTGATGCAAAAGTCAGTATTTCCGCTGCTTGGGAAAAACGAAAAAGTCCTGGTGGTGGTTATCGACAACCTGCGCTTCGATCAGTGGAAAGCCATACAGCCGGCCATAGAAGAGCATTTCAGAGT
>CAZJYL010000352.1:0-2512 GCA_964550265.1 uncultured Bacteroidaceae bacterium | reverse complement strand
AAAACATTAAGCTGGGTCATCGTATCGATTCAGTTGCAATTTATGTTTTGGCAGGGAAAGAATGGGAGCAGGTTGCTTTTGCTACCAGCATTGGCGCCTTGAGAATTATAGAACTTGAAAAACCTTGCTATTCTGATAAAATAAAAATATGCATATTGCCTTCTAAGGCAGAACCCTGTATAAGCCATATTGGGATTTTTAATGAAGGGAACAAGTAAGAAACCAAGCCTCAATAAAAACAATTGAAAAGATAATTTTTAAAGAAATTTAATCAAGAATACCCTCGCAATTACCGAATTCTTTCATTGATTTTAGTTGCTTATTATTGTTAAAACCTTTTCTTTTGGCGGTTTTTAAATATTGCTTGGCTTTTATGCAATCATTATTCTTTGCATAGTGGGCCGACATTAACACAAGCATGTCTGTGTTATCAGGTTCAATATACTCATACATCCTGAGTATGCTGAACAAAAACGGCACATCCATTTCTCTGGCTTTTTTTGAAAAGGAATAAGCAGCTATTCCACCCCATGCCTTAACTCTTTGAAAGGCATCGGCTTTAACAGAATAGCTTTCAATTTGTATTTTGCTGTCTATCGAATCCATTAATGCAAAAAAAGATGTGGTATCAGCATTTTGGAACATAAAGCCTATACGTTTATTAAGAGAATACTCTTCATTTGCGCATAGATTAATTTCTTCAGTAAAAGATACCGGTATAATTGTTTTAAGGCTATCTGCAAATGACAGTAAATTAGCTGATGCTTTATTACCTAAAGAAAAAATTGCTGATGAAACCGAATAAAATGCCAAATCAGGCCGTCCGTTTTTGCTATAATTTATTGCTCTGTCTTTATAATATTTCTCTTCACAGTTAAAACTTTTATTTGTTAATCTGGACATTAAAACAAAAAAGTCTTCGAATGCTTCAACCGGAGGCCATTCGTGGCTGCCTTGATAAACATTTATATTAAATGTGCGAGGAACGTTTGTATTATTTTTCAGGCTGTTTATTTCAAAGTAGTTAAAATCCCCTGTTCCAGTAAAAAGCATAGAAGGGGAAGCTTTAGACAACCACAATTCAATATCCGAAGGACCTGCACAGCAGAGAGCAGTCGCCAAAACATTTGGCATTTTATTTTCAATTAGTGACACAACTCTTGCTCCACCGGAAAATCCGACGAGAAACAAACTGTTGCTGTCCACAGGTGCAGTTTTATAAAGTTCGGGTATCCAAGAGTTAAAAGCACCCCAAATATTTTCAAAAGGCATTCCGTTTTCCGAGGCATTGAATCCTACAAGCATAATTGAGTATTTATCGGCTAGCGTGGTATATTTTTTTATTGCGGGCGCTGTGTTTCCATGAGCATCAAAAAATATCAATGCAGGCAATCTGTTATTTTTAGTATTAGTGGGAACATATATGTTATAATATACTGTTGTATCTGCTTTTGAGCGAATGTTTTGAAATACTGCTCCTTGTTGTTTTTCATTGCAAAAACGACACTCCTGGCTGTTGCAGGAAAGCATTGAGGACATTGTTATTATTATAAAGAAATTCAGAAAGTTATTTGTTGTCATTTTGTATAGTATTTAAAACAAAACAATTCAATTTATATGATAGGAAGTAATAAGCAAAACGACAAAAACTTCAATATTTGCCGTTGTTTGTTACTTCCGGCATCAATTAATTAATAATGCAAAAATACATTGAAAAGCGATTTGAAAGATATTATTAATTGATTTAGGTGCTTTATAATAAAAAAAGCTGCCTAATAACAATTAGACAGCTTTTATATGAATTAGAAATTTAATTAGTTCTTAATAACTTTTTTGGTTGTTGAACCGTTTTCGTTGGATACCTGAACCATATAAATTCCGTTAGGTAGGTCGTTCAAGTTAATTGTGCGAATTACAGCGCCATTAACATTCATATTCTGATTCAATACTAGACTGCCAATTGTATTATAAACAGAAACATTATAATTTCCGGCAGCTATATTGTTGAAAGAGATATTGAGTTCACCTGATGTTGGATTTGGATACATGGCAATAGCAGCATCCAATGGGAGATCATTTACACTTGCAATAAGGTTTCCTGTTTCATCTAAATAAACACCCGTAATATACTCGTGGTCAACAGGGTTGTTGCTGTTTGTTTGCAATGTTGAAGTGCTAATATGAACTTGATAATATGAGCCTTTATCAAAAGTAATATCAGCCAAATACATCCAATAGTTCATAGCGTCATAATCGGTTCCTGCGGTAAGATTGATTTTAGGACCTAATGTCGCTGTTGCAACATCAAACATTTTTACATAAATATCCGGATATACGTTAACTTCAGATAAAGTGGGATCTGTGTCCATCCATGCGTAAATAATTTTGGATCCATCAACTGTACGACTCATTTGGAAACGTTCGTCCCAAGCAACATATTCAGTTGTACCCGGGTCAATCAATGTGCTAGTTTTATCAGGATCTTTTGCCCATACGGTATCAACTATTACAG
>CAZJYL010000351.1:0-2544 GCA_964550265.1 uncultured Bacteroidaceae bacterium | reverse complement strand
TAATATATGACTAAAAAGAAAACCAGCAGCAAAAATAAAAAGCAAGATGATAGTGTATTATTAATGAATATCTTAGCTATTTTTAGGCAAAATCCTTATACGTTATTTAATTATAAACAAATAGCAGGTCGCTTGGGAATAAGCCGCGGCGTTGAAAGAGACAAAATGCGGGAGGCTATTGACAAATTGGTGGAACAGGAATATTTGCTTATAAGAAACCGTGGCAAATATATTTTAAATCCTGATGTTATTGAGGTTGATGAAAGTTCAGGTGAAATCGAAGGCATTATAGATATTTCGGCAAATGGTAAAGGATTTTTACTTATGCCGGACAAAGAAGATGTTGCTATTGCGCATGTAGATTTGAATCAGGCATTAACAGGCGATACGGTTTTGGTAAGATTATTCCCGCGAAGAAAAAATCACAGGCCAGAAGGTAAAGTCATTAGAGTAGTTAAACGTAAGCGTAAGCAATATGTGGGCATTATTCAAAGTGGGCAAAATATGTCGTTTTTTGTACCCGATGACAGAAAAATACATATTGATTTCCTTGTTCCCCGCGAAAATTTAAATAAAGCCAAACACGGCGAAAAAGTCATAGTGGAAATAACAGATTGGCCAAGCCATTCAAAAAACCCTTTTGCCAGGGTAATAACAGTTTTAGGGCAGCCTGGCTCAAATGAAGTTGAAATTAACAGCATTTTGGCTAATTATGAATTTCCTTTGGGTTTTCCTAAGAAAGTTGAAAATGAGGCATTAAAAATTTCTTTGGAAATTGGTGCTGAGGAAATAAAGAAAAGAAAAGATTTCAGAAACACTTTCACATTTACTTGCGACCCGTCAGATGCTAAGGATTTTGACGATGCAATATCGATTAAAAAATTAAACAATGGCAATTATGAAATAGGTGTACATATAGCTGACGTTTCGTATTATGTGAAAGAAGGATCAGAGATTGACAAAGAGGCATTCGAAAGAGCCACTTCCATTTATCTGGTTGACAGGGTTATACCTATGCTGCCCGAAGTTTTGTCCAACAATGTTTGTTCATTGCGTCCAAATGAAGACAAATTGTGTTTTTCTGTTGTTTTTGAAATGAATTCCGAAGCAAAAGTTATAAACTACTGGATAGGGCATACTATTATAAATTCCAACAGAAGATTTAATTACGACGAGGTCCAGGAAATTATTGAAACAGGCAAGGGTGAATATAGCCAAGAGATATTGACTTTGCACCGTCTGTCAGCTATTATGCGCGAAGAACGCAACAAAAAAGGAAGTATAAATTTTAAAAGCACAGAAATTAAATTTAAACTTGACGAGCAGGGTAGGCCGCTTGAAGTCTTTGTTAAAGAGCAAAAAGAATCAAATATGTTAATTGAAGATTTCATGTTGCTTGCCAATAAAACCGTTGCCACTCATATAGGCAAAGTGAATAAAAAAGACGCTGCGCCTAAAACATTTGTTTATCGGATTCACGATGAGCCAAGCCCTGAAAAATTAGCTAATTTTTCCGAATTCCTTGGTAAATTGGGTTATAGCATAAATATAACATCAAAACAAAACATTTCTTTTTCTCTTAATAGTCTGTTTACAAGAGTGAAAGGAAAAGCTGAAGAAAACATGATTGAAACAATTGCCGTCAGAACTATGGCCAAGGCTGTTTATAGCACAAACAATATAGGGCATTATGGTTTGGCTTTTGATTACTATACTCATTTCACATCGCCAATCCGCCGTTATCCCGATTTAATGGTACATAGGTTATTAAATTGGTATGCAGCAAGCAAGCCTTCGGTAAATCAGGCCGAATATGAAGACAAGTGCAATCATTGCAGCGAAATGGAAAAGAAAGCTGCAGACGCCGAGCGGGATTCAATTAAATTCAAGCAAATGGAATTCATGGCCGATAAAGTTGGTCATACATTTGAAGGTGTTATTTCGGGTGTAAGCAAGTGGGGTATTTTTGTTGAAGTATCGTTTAGCCATGCCGAAGGTCTGGTACGGCTTGAAGATATGAAAGACGACTTTTATTATTTAGATGAAGATAATTACATGGTAATCGGACACAGAACAAAAACAGCATATAGAATAGGTGACAAGGTAAATGTTTTAATAAAAAAGATTGATATCGGCCGAAAACAAATGGATTTATCTTTGGTTTAAGTCATTTGTCAATTTTGTTAATTTTCTTTTTTAAGCTACGATGTAAGCGTATTTAGTATTTAATTAAATTAAAAACTAATAATTCGCATATAAAAAACTATTAGTATTTTCGCAAACTAAAATTTCAATATCTATGAGAGAATATAAACTATTTCAGGGCAAAACATTAGCAATTCTGTCAGGAGGCGGTGATACGCCTGCCATTAACTCAAGCATTGAAAATATACGCAATAGGGCGCAATTACTCGGATACAAAGTGTATGGCATTCGTCATGGATGGAAGGGCTTGCTTGGCGATGGCGATATTGTGGATTTAACCAACCAGCCTTATGACGGCATTTATGGTGGTACTGCACTGAGATCAAGCCGCACTAACCC
>CAZJYL010000350.1:0-2560 GCA_964550265.1 uncultured Bacteroidaceae bacterium | reverse complement strand
TGATTATCTCATTATTTTTCCCGTGAAAAGTTGCATTTATTACTTGAACTTAGGTTTCCTAATCTTAAATCTATTCTTGTATTGTGCACCTACAATGCATGTGATGACAATGACAGAAATAACTCTTGTGTTGAAAGCAAAATAAACGCAATGATTGAAAAAAGAGTTATGGACAAAGTTGAATTGTATTATTTAATGTCTGTTGATAATTAAAAATTTGAAGTCATGAAAAACAAATATAATATCAGCGGAACAGCTGCCAATATTTTAATCGTTATTTTTACACTCGTTGCAAATCTATTTTACGGCAACATTTCTGCACAGGTTATAGTGCCTTTCACACAAAGGACTTCTGAATACTCGCCTTCAAAAACCATATATAATATAAGAGGTGATTACACTATAATAGGTAATACAAATTTAACTTTATCCAGCTACGGCGACAACAAAAACAACAGCAACAACTTTATGGTTTATGTTGATGTTGACGGTAATTCAAACACATTAAACTCTTCAAGTGCAACATTGAATTTTTCAACGGAAAATTCGGCCAATCCTGAATGTTCCCGTATTGTTTATGCCGGCTTATACTGGACAGGGCGTTCTTCAAACTCATCATCAAGCCCCGATATTTTTACTGTTACAAAAGGAAATGTAACAAAAACCTATGACAAACATGTTGTTTATATCAAAGGACCGGCAGGGTCAAATTATACTGAAATCAGGGCTAAAAACGAAAATATTTATTATCCTCAAACCGACCACGGAATGATGTATTCGGCTTATGCTGAAATTACTGACTACGTGAGAGCAAATGGCATCGGAGAATATACAATTGCCGATATTGCATTAATAGAAGGTAATGGTGGCGGAACAGGCTATTATGGCGGATGGGGCATGATAGTAATTTATGAAAATTCCAAAATGAAATGGAGAGACATTACCGTTTTTGATGGCCATGCCTACGTTATAGGTGGTAATGCTTCACACGATTTATCTGTTTCAGGTTTCAATACAGTTCAAAGCGGACCGGTTAACATGAAACTTGGTTTAATGGCCGGTGAAGGTGATGTTGGCATAACCGGTGATTATTTTAAAATAATTAACCAACAAAACAATTGGGTATCATTAAATCACACGGGAAATTCTGCAACAAACTTTTTCAATGGCTCTATTGTTACAGGTGGAAATAGCAGAACTCCAAATCTCAAAAACAACACAGGTCTTGATATTTGTATGTTTGACGTACCTAATCCCAACAATAGCGTAATAACGAATAATCAGACTTCAACGAAATTTAGATATGGGTCAACTCAAGATACATATATAATATTTTTTATGGCTATGGCCGTTGACGCTTATATACCATTTCCCGAAGGTGTAAATTCAGTAAGTTCTATTAACGGAAATCAGCCGGGTAACCCAATAACTGCCGAACCCGGGCAAGAAGTTGAATTTACCCTGGAAATTAAAAATAAAGGTAGTGAGCCAATAAACAATTTTGTTGTAACAATTGATGTCCCATATACGGTTTCTTACGTAAGCAGTTCGGGCTCAATTAATTTTACCCCTGCGCCTACTCCAAACAATCTGTATTATGATGCCAATCTCGGACCTAATGGCTCTATAGTATGGAATTTGGGAACTTTACCGAAACCTTCTAACCCCGAAACAGTTCTTGCAACATTAACTTATAAATATAAAGTTACAACCGACTGTAATATTTTAAGCAACCCTATATGCGTTCCAAATATTGTTTCTAACGGCTCATTTAGTGGTACCGGAGCGATAAGTAATATTTCTTTTTCAGGATTAAATTTTATTCAGGGATATCATGGCTCGGGCCAATGCCAGGGAGAACCTATTCTTGACCCTCTGTCTGTTGCAATCGATTATAATGATTATGTTAATCAAAATTGTTCAGCAAATAATAATCATAAAGATTTTTCATACTGTAACTTCTCAGGAAATATTCCTGTAACAGATATAGATGATTATTTTCCTGCAGGTTCAAAATTCTACAATGAATATCCTGTAACATCTTCTTCTGTAGAGTATAATGCTTCAAATCCATTCCCAAATATTAACGGAACAAATACTTATTATGCTGTTCCTCCGGGTTTAACCGATTGCTACTTTGAATTTACAATTTCAGTTAATAGTATTACTTCTGCCCCTACGGCCTCAGACATTTATTATCATTTGAATGAAACTGCTGTGCCTCTGACAGCAACTCCTTCAAATCCCTCATATGTTCTGTTCTTCTATACTTCAAATAATTCCAATAATCCGCAACAAGTTATTATTCCTTCAACTGATCATGTAGGAGAAACAACATATTGGGTTTCGGAAGGTATTTCAGAATCATGTATTAGCTCAACAAAAGTACCTTTTAAAGTTATAGTAATTGATACTGTACCTCCTGTATTCACTTTCTGCTTAAGCGGTAATGACCAGAACGTAAATACCGATCAGGATGTAAACACCTACACTCATCATGGCTCTGGCTGGGATGCCACTGCTACAGACAATGACGCTGTTGCAAGTTTAACTTATGTTC
>CAZJYL010000349.1:0-2563 GCA_964550265.1 uncultured Bacteroidaceae bacterium | reverse complement strand
ATCAAAAGGGTTTCAAAAAAAGCGTATTGACCACCGCCACCACGCCATGGATGCATTGATAATTGCATGCATGACAAGAGATCACGTTAACTTGCTCAACAATCAATCAGCAAAATCGGAAACCAAACGATATGACTTACAAAACAAATTACGAAACAAAAGCAAAGAGGTATGGATTGACAAATTAACCAACACAAAAAAAGAAAGAGATGTTTTTAAGGAATTCAAAAAACCATGGAGTAATTTTACAATAGATGCAAAAAATGCTATTGAAAACATTATTGTAAGCTTCAAACATAACCTCCGTGTAATAAATAAAGCAACAAATAATTATCAAAAATGGATTGAGAAGAATGGAAAAAAAGTAAAAGCTACGATAATACAAGAGGGAACAAACTGGGCAATACGAAAACCGCTACATCAAGACACTGTTTCTGGTAAAGTTGATTTAAAATGGGTTAAAGTTCCGCAAGGCAAAATTCTTGCCGCCACACGAAAGAATATAGACACAACATTTGACCGCAAAAAAATAGAATCAATAACAGATAAAGGAATACAAAAAATTCTTTTGGCCTATCTTGAAAAAAAAGATAATAATCCTGAAATTGCTTTTTCACCAGAAGGATTGGACGAGATGAATGCAAACATTAGGCAGTATAATGATGGCAAATTTCACCACCCGATTAGAAAGGTCAGAATATTTGAGCTTGGAAACAAATTTCAATTAGGTTATAAAGGAAATAAAAAACACAAATACGTTGAAACTGCTAAAGGTACAAACCTTTACTTTGTTATTAATGAAACAAAAGAAGGAAAACGAAACTTTAACTCTATACCGCTGAATATTGTTATTGAAAGATTAAAACAAGGCTTGTCTCCTGTGGAACTAAAAGGAGAAAAAGACTTCTTTCTGACACCTAATGATTTAGTGTATGTGCCGACTTCTGATGAAAAACTGAATTTCACAAATATACGACAACTGGAATTGAATAAAGAAAGAAAGAAAAATATCTATAAAGTGGTTAGCTTTAGTGGAAGCCAAATTTTCTTTATTCGTCATGAAATTGCAACCTCTATTATAAATAAAACTGAATTTTCAACTTTAAATAAAATGGAAAGAGCTATAGACGGTTCGATGATTAAAGAAAGCTGCATTAAATTGAAAATCGATCGCCTTGGCAATGTATTCTTGTAATCACACAAACATTATTTTCAATAGACTCATAACCTAATATTAACCTTTTACAAAACAATTCGTTAAAAGAATAAATATTCTTTTAATGATTAAAAAAACAATTTACATTGGCAATCCTGCCCGCCTAAGTTTGCGGCATGGGCAAATGCTTATAGAAAAGCCGGAAGAACTTGTTCACAACACCATACCGGTTGAGGATACAGGTATTTTAATTCTGGACCATCCACAAATCTCGCTTACGCATGGTTTAATGGAAGCGCTTGTTGAAAACAATGCTGCAATACTTTTTTGCAACAACAAACACATGCCTCATGGTCTGGTGCTGCCGATGGATACGCATAGCACCTTCAGCCAGAATATTAAATGTCAAATCGAAGCAAGCGAACCACTGAAAAAGCAGTTGTGGAAACAAACCGTTGAAGCAAAAATAAAAAATCAAATTGCATTGCTTAAAAAACTTGGCAAAGTGTCTGCACGCATGGAATATTTGCATAAAAACGTACAAAGCGGAGACAAAACCAATGCCGAAGGGCAGGCTGCATCGGTTTACTGGAAAAATATTTTTGAAGGAACTGATTTCACCCGCGGGCGCTTTGATGCACCGCCAAACAATTTGCTGAATTATGGTTATGCAATTTTACGTTCCGTAATTGCCCGAAATCTGGTTGGCAGCGGAATGCTCCCTGCACTGGGAATACATCACAGAAACAAATACAATGCTTTTTGTCTGGCCGACGACATAATGGAGCCGTATAGACCTTATGTAGATGAACTGGTGGTGAAAATCGTAAAAGAGTCGGCAGAAAACTTACCTGAAGATATTACCAAAGAAACAAAAATTAAGTTACTGCAGATTCCTGTACTCGATGTTGAAATTGCCGGCAAAAGCAGTCCGCTAATGGTGGCGGCACAACGCACAACAGCCAGTTTGATGCGCTGTTTCGAAGGCGAAATCCGGAAAATAATGTATCCCGAACTATGAGCACATATATTCCAAAAACCGACAGACTAAATGCATACAGAATTATGTGGGTATTTGTATATTTTGATTTGCCAACGGAAACAAAGCAGGACAGAAAGAATTATGCACGTTTTCGTAAAAGTCTTTTGAAAGACGGATTTTCCATGATTCAGTACAGCATATATGCACGTCATTGTTCAAGTTCGGAAAATGCCGAAGTTCACAAGCGGCGGGTAAAATCCGCCATGCCGGATAAAGGCGAAATAATAATTTTTGTAATTACCGATAAACAATTTGGAAATATGGAATTCTACAAACAATCTAAACTTTCTGCCAGACAAAAAATTCCTCAGCAACTTGAATTGTTTTAAATATACAATACTGATGTAATGTTTTTTGAAATAAAA
>CAZJYL010000348.1:0-2568 GCA_964550265.1 uncultured Bacteroidaceae bacterium | reverse complement strand
GGAAGGTTGAAAAGAAATAATAGAAAGCGTTAAGTGTATTTTATCAGCAGGGATACCTTTAATGGGACATTTAGGTCTTACCCCGCAATCAATTTAAAAATTTGGCACCTACTCGGTTCGGGCGCGTGAAGAAGAAGAAGCTAAAAAATTAAAGGAAGATGCCCTACTCCTTGAAAAAGCCGGCTGCTTCGGAATTGTTTTGGAAAAAATTCCTGCTACACTTGCTAAAGAAGTAAGCGAGAGCCTTAAGATTCCTACAATAGGAATAGGTGCAGGTCAGCACTGCGACGGGCAGGTACTTGTACTGCACGACATGCTAGGCATTAATCAGGATTTTTCACCTCGTTTTTTACGCAGATACCATAATCTGTTTGCTGAAATAACAGGGGCAATAACTAATTATGTTCAAGATGTAAAATCAAGAGATTTTCCAAACGAAAAAGAACAATATTGATAGTGGCTTTTTTATATGTAAACCATTGAAAAAACAAACTCAATCTGTGTTTTGCCAAATTACAAATGCTCATAAACAAAGATAAATTTGATATTGATGATTTAAAGGATAGAATCCTTTTTGAAGACAATCATGTAATAGTAGTATATAAACTAAATGGCGAAATCTCACAAGGCGATAAAACTAGAGACATAACTCTTCCTGATAAAATAAAATTATATTTAAAGGAAAAATATCAAAAGCCCTGTAATGTTTTTTTAGGTGTTGCACATCGCCTAGACAGACCTGTAGGTGGTTTAATGGTTTTTGCCCGTACCTCAAAAGCCCTTGAAAGATTAAATGAGTCATTTAGAAATGGAAATGCAAAAAAAACATATTTAGCTGTTACCTATGCACAACCAAATCCCGAGGCTGCTGAATTAAAAAACTTTATCGAGCGAAATGAAAAATTAAATAAATCTTTTATTGTAGATTTACCTACAAAATTCAGTAAAGAAGCGATATTAAATTACAAATGGCTTGGGAACTCCGAACGCTATTCGTTAATTGAAATAAACTTAATTACCGGCCGGCATCATCAAATCAGAGCCCAACTTGCAAATATTGGCTGTGTTATAAAAGGAGATTTGAAATATGGGGCAAAACGCTCAAATCCTGATGGTAACATCTCTTTGCTTTCTTGGAAACTGTCATTTCCTCATCCGACCCAAAAGGATATTTTAGAATTTGTTGCTCCCCTGCCCAATCAGCAACCATGGATTAGTTTATCAAAATTCATTTTATAAAATAATTTTCGTTTTATAATGATTATCCAAAATATATTCTTTTGAAATTACCATAAAATTCCTCATACACCATTTTGTTGCAAGCAATAATTTCCTGATTAAATATATATCCGTCCTTACCTGAGAAATCTGTTACAATGCCCCCTGCTTCCTGAACAATTAAAGCGCCTGCAGCCACATCCCACGGTTTTAACCCAAATTCAAAAAAGCCATCTAATCGTCCTGCAGCAGTATATGCTAAATCAATAGCTGCACTGCCTAATCTTCTTAACCCATGCGTGTGCTTAATGGAATATTTGATAAAATCCAT
Source organism: uncultured Bacteroidaceae bacterium (assembly GCA_964550265.1). Lineage (GTDB taxonomy): Bacteria > Bacteroidota > Bacteroidia > Bacteroidales > DTU049 > GWF2-43-63. The sequence goes on along the minus strand of CAZJYL010000348.1, from coordinate 1,019 downwards.
GTATTCATCGATTTTGTCAAAATCATAATAAGGAAAACCTGTTGCCCAAAGAGAATCTTTCATGCATGACGCATTACCAATATTTAAAGGTTTGCCATTTACAAATGCGCCACCACCCGAAATTGCATGAAAAGTTTCATTTAAATTAGGCTCGTGTATAACAGCCAATTGTAATATGCCTCCTTTCATTAATGCAATGCTGATACTATATAATGGGATGCCATGGATATAATTAGTTGTGCCATCCAAAGGGTCAACAATCCACATCCATTCACTTTCCGTGTATATTTTACCACCCTCTTCGGCCAGAAAAGAACTATTAGGAATTATTTCACTTAATTCGTCAATCAACATGGACTCGGATTGCTTGTCAACAAACGACACAAAGTCATTCAGTCCTTTAGATTCAATGTCCGATTTTTTCAATTTACTAGAAGAATCTAATTGAAAAGAGCCTACTTTATTTGCAACGGCGATTACAGAATTTAATATTTTATTAAAATATTGCATGGCTGAATTTTGGGCAAAGTTAAAAAAATGATAAATTTTTAATTTTAGTTAACAGTGTGATTTTTATTTCACACTTTTGCATAAAAAATGATGGACCTCCCCACCTTCAAAAATCTACCCTCACATTTAAGAAAAAAAATAATCGCAGAACTCCAAAATGTGCATAAAACTTTAAATACCAGCAGTATATCAAAAATTAAACCTGCGATTAATTGTCCTTTTTGTAATTCAAGCAATTTTAGTCACAATGGATCTAGCGTATCCTGTAAGCCCAGATTTAAATGTAAAAAATGCAAAAAGACTTTTTCTGAAACTACGGGAACACCAATTCATGCCATAAAAAAGCAAAAAGAGTTTTTTGTCTTTTTTAAACACATGTCATCTGGTTATCAGACATTACATAACATGGCAGAAAATACCGGCATTGCAGTATCTACTGCATTTGAGTGGCGACATAAAATATTAAGCGCTTTTAATGAACCTATTCACAAATATGAGGGAATTACAGA
>CAZJYL010000347.1:0-2568 GCA_964550265.1 uncultured Bacteroidaceae bacterium | reverse complement strand
ATTTATGTCTTTAGGTGATGTAATCTCCAATCTGTTTACAATGCAAATCACCTCAAGCATTAATGAAAAAATATTTCTCTCTTAAAGAACGATTACCCGCCAAAAGCGAATATTTATTAGACAAACTATTTTAACGATGCAAATGTAAAAATTATTTTTCATAATACTTCTTTTTCTTAAAATTAATATTTATTTAACTTATATATGTTTTTGTATGTTTGGGAAACGGTGGCGTGGTTTCAAGCAACAAGGCAATACCTTTGTTCTCATCTTCGCTCATTGCACTGATGCCGTTTTTCTAAGCAAATATTAGTGCCATTCAATAATACGATTAACCAAGTGCCAATTCAATTTTACTAATCTCATTTTAAAGCAATAATAATTAATGATTATATCCATCTTTTTCAAAAAACCCTGTTTTGGTATAATCAATACTGATGGTTCTCCACTCCATGTTTTTTCCTGTATACATTTGCAATGTAAATGTAACTTTTTCAGTCTCCCAAACATAGCGTATTCCACCTGAAATCATTACATCTTCTTTAAGAGAATATTTCGTGTAATCCTTTCCGTATCTGTCCAAATAATAAATAAATAATGTTTCAAATATTTTTTCGGTTCTTTTTTCAAAATTCCTTCCATTGTTTGCCGTATAAATATATGCAGTTGATGATACGAGGTTATTTGAAAAATCGAACAATATGTGAATTACAAAAGGCCGAATTCCAGCAATGTTTTGTAAACTTGTATCTGAACCAACAAATTTGTATCCGGTTGTTGTTGGATTATTCAGATTGAGTGGCTGCAAAGAATCTTTGAATTTGTCAAATGTTAATCCAATTTTGAATATCCTGTATCCATTATCTTTATCAAGCATTTTTAGGTCTTGCGAGAAAACAAAAACGCGTAAAGCAATCAGCGTTAAAAAACTCAAAACTAATTTTATTAATGCATGGTTTTTCATATTTTAATATTTATCGAGCATAGATGGTATAACCTGTAACCAACGATCCCATTTTTTTAAGTTTTTGTTTTGCCACATCGCTTGCTGTTTCAGTCGGATAATATGGGACTATCTCCCATATTGTTTCAAACCTATACTCATCGTTGTTTTTCCACTGCCATATTAGTTTCGACTGTGTGGTTTCAATATCCTGCAAGTAAATGAGTTGACGATTTTTATTGATTTGCTCCTTTCCTAAATCACTTAGATGAAATACCACTAATGAATCGCCAACAAAAAAAATTGTGTGGACACCATAAACTTGTGTGGAATCAAAGAGATAATTATCGACTATACCTGCATATTCTCTGGAGTCAATATGGCCGCAACGAACCTCGTTTACGAAAAAATCGTTATATTTCGTACGTGTTTTTTTATCGAAAAAACGATGAAGTAAAGTCATTCTAAAAGCACTGCTGGCTTCACCATCAAGCCGCATAGTATTAAAACTCCCATATGTTTTGTAACATTTCAGAATGCTTTTAAAGTTTTCAATATCGCCATTTTTGCGATGCTTAATTGTTGATTTACTATTACCTGCAAGTGGGTCTCTATAAGCCTGATCTGCATCCCTTAACGGAGACAGTATTGATGAAATTTTTAAATGATTTTCGTCTATGAATAAAAATGGTGTTTTTATGACAACTGGCAATTCGGCTAACAAACGGCTTTGCATTTCTGAAGAAATCAAGTTCTGAAATCGCTCAACAAATTCTATAGGTGTTAGACTGTCAACCGTATAGCGAAAAACAGTCTCATAGTATTTAAATGCTAAATCCTGGTTGTCTGTGCTGCTGATTAATTTACGAACATTGAAAAAATTATCATTCGGCATTAAATACATAAACGACATTCCGTTTAGATACGAGATAATTGCGGAATCTTTTTTGCCTTCAATCAAAAATTGCTCTGCCTTGAAAATGTTTTCATAGTAGTGCCTAACTGAATCTTTCATGCAACCACAATAATATGGTTTTAGAGATTGAGATAAGGAACAAAACGAAAATGTTATAAAATATAAGAAAATAATAGAGGATTTTTTCATAGTAGTCGAACATTAAGATTATATTAAGGGCACTTCTAAAAGCATTATTTCATATACAATTATCAAGCCTTATCATAAATTTACAAAACTAATACTTATTTAATTGCATCGGTGTTTCGAATTCGTAAAATAGTACAGAATAGGGTTTTAGAAGTGCCTTTAAACAAAAACAGGCTCACACAAACCTATCCCAATACTCTAATTAGAGCCTGTTTGTTGATCATGATCTTCATACTCACACCTCCCTGTCTCGCACCATATACCACCACCAAATCCATTATCGCAATATGTTTCAGTAACTCGATCTGAAGAGGGCAAACCCCATTCGGGTCCAGTGTAAACAAGGCGAGTGTCACCATATTTTGGCTTGCCACCCAAAATTGTATTCATCATGTCATTTGCCAATGCAATTTGCTTTTTGTTCAATTTTTCAATTTTCATATCAATTTTATTTTTCCGCCTACTCTCTCTCAGCTTTCCCGCCCGAGGCGGACAGGTCGGAACAGCTGTTTCCGCCTTT
>CAZJYL010000346.1:0-2569 GCA_964550265.1 uncultured Bacteroidaceae bacterium | reverse complement strand
CATTTACACCTTCTACAGATGAAATATCCAGGTTTATCCATCCTTCCCTAATATCATGGCCACAACCTAAGTTTAGCTTTTTTTCCATAAAAATATATCAGCGATAGAAATTTTATTCTTTTGAATTAGTAATAACGTGTTAATAGCCAAAAATAGTACCCAAACAACAATTATTATTGTTATCCCATACAATGGCAAAAGATTTATATGACTATTAATGAATGTAAAGATTAATAAAACTGAAGCAAATGCAGCTAACAACAACAATGTGCGTTTAAGTCCGGAAGGTTTTATCAAAATAAAAGTCAATATTATATGAGATGTTGTTAATAGTGTTTGCGTAATTAAACCCGACCATGCTGCTCCCATTTCGTGCCATCGGGGAATAAGAATTAAATTAAGTCCAACATTAAGAATTACACCCGAAAGTGCCAAAATGTTTAACTTTTTCAAACTGCCATTTGCAGTAAGTAATGTGCCAAAAATATAAACAAATGATAATGGAATAAAAGTAAACATAAGAATCTTCAACACATTTGCCGATTCCCCTACATGTTCTTTATAAAGCCAATTCATAATTAAATCCGAATGGCAAAATGAAATGGCAGCCACAGCCATTGCCGAGCTAAGCAATAATATGGCAGAAAGTTGTAAAAATGGCCCGACATCATGCTTTTTCGACATCAATCTGCTAAAAAACGGCAATAGTATAACCGAAAACAAATAAGAAAACATGCTAAAGGCATCTAAAATCCGAAAAGCTGAAGCATAAATGCCGGCATGCACCGAGCCATAGGGAATTAAACGTTCAAGCATCACGGAATCAACCCGGCAATAAAAAAGCATTAAAAAATTCAATATGGCAAAAGGTAAACTTTGTTTAAACAGAACAATATTCAGTTTTTTATTCCATCTGAGTTTTTTTAGTTTTATTTTTTTTGCGGCAATAACAAATGCAACAATAAAAGCAATGAAATAGGATAGGGTTTGAAAAGCAGCAAAATAAAAAATATTAATTTTTATATCGAATAAATTGCCCCAAAGCAGTACAGAGAAAAACAAAATCATAAGCAATCGATCTAAAACCGACAAAAAGCCATCGGTTTTAAAATATTGCATGCCGGCGATATTTGAACGCAAAAACAAAATAAAGGAAGAAAGAATTTGATTTAGACCAAGCCATGTAAGGAGTTTAAAATGCACAGAATCATATCCAATCAGCAAGGCAACAGAAAAAGAAACAATGGCATAAAGCAAAGCCAAAAAGGCTTTCATACTTAAAATACTGCCTGCATATTTTCCTGCAAGATGTTCATGCTGGGCTACGCTGCGATTATTAAAGCTTGTAAAGCCAAAATCGAGTATAAAACCAAAAAGAAACGAAAAGTTCATTACGGCAAAATAAAGTCCGTAGTCGGCTGCTCCAACAATGTTTTGCACGGTTCGGTCAATGCCAAATATCCAAAATGGCTTTACCAGCAAATTAATGCCGATAAGAAAAAACAGATTTATAATAAAATTTTTTCGCATTATGGTAAATGACAAAAAAAACGCAAATTTGCAGCTAAATTAATCAAAATGATTTTTACAGAGCGAAAACCGATTATTGCCATTAATACCCGTCACTGGATTCCAAATAAAATGGAAGGAATCGGGCGCTTTGCCATGAATATTGCAATTGAGCTGTGTTGTCAGCATCCCAAAGCTGAATTTCATTGGTTTTTTGACAGAAAGCCGCAAATAGAATTTTCATTACCCAAAAACGTTAAAACTCACGTACTGTATCCGCCTGCACGTACCATAAAATTAATTAAATTCTGGAACAATGTGTCGGTTCCCTATGTTTTAAAAAAAATATCGGCCGATATTTATATTTCGCCGGACAACATGAATTCGCTCAAAGCTCCATGCCCGACAATAAGTGTTATACACGATATTAATTTTGAACATTTTCCTTACGATTTACCAGCCAAAATCAGTGAGTTTTATCACAAATACACACCGGCTTTTATTGACAAGGCAATTCATGTAATTACAGTTTCGAATTTCAGCAAAACCGATATTATTCAACATTATAATGTTTCTCCTGAAAAAATTTCGATAATTCATAATGGAGTTGCCGGTCATTTTAAACCACTAAATTCACAGTTAATATCCGACACACGTTTTAGATATAGCAATGGTAAACCTTATTTCTTTGTACTTGGTTCTATTCATCCGCGAAAAAATTTAATAAAAACCATAGAATCTTATACTGCATTTCGCAATAAAACAAATAATGATTTCCCATTAGTAATAAGTGGCAGAGAATTGTTTTCAAATAAAAACATTGGGCTCTTTTTAAAAAACAATCCTTATAAAAACGATATCTCATTCACCGGTTATCTTGATGACAAAACACTGGCAAATGTTTTAGGTTCTGCTTTTTCCCTGCTGTATTTATCAGTTTTTGAAGGGTTTGGGGTCCCTATTATAGAGGCTTTTGCATCAAATGTTCCGGTTATTGCTTCAAATGTATCTTCAATTCCTGAAGTGGCCAGCGATGCAGCTTTATTGGTAAGTCCTCACG
>CAZJYL010000345.1:0-2599 GCA_964550265.1 uncultured Bacteroidaceae bacterium | reverse complement strand
TTCGAACCCCTGATTTCAAGGATGAAAACCTTGCGTCCTAGGCCAACTAGACGAACGGGCCAATTGTTTGGGACTGCAAAATTACAATATTTTTTTAATATGCAAATACTTTTCGAAAAAAAATTAAAAAATATCCCCATCGTCAGATTTAAACCTAAACCCAAGTTTTTTGCTGGTTTTAATTTTCATTTGATCTATTGCACTTTCAAAATCCATAACACTAACTTCCTGAACCATTTCGAAAGGTGGAGAAGCCAAGTCAAAATTTAAGGTATAAAGCAATGAAGCCATCAGTATTTGCCTTATTTTCATTGAGCTGATTTTGTCGCTTTCAAAACTAATGCCCACAAGATTCATTTCGCGCCGTCCTTCAATAAAAAAATGATTATCCTTATTTATAAACAAGCGTCCTATTAAAACTCCTGAGTCATTTGTTCGTTTGTATTTAAATGAATCGGCCAAAAAGTTATATATATGTATTATGCCGCAAAAGCGCCTTTCGTTATCGGCTCTAATATAATGAGTGCGCATTAGTTCATGCTGAGGCCCGATGTCAAAAACATTACTATGCATAAAAAAAACCAACACATCTCCGGCAAATCTAAGTTCAAATTCAAATTCCCCTTTATTTTCAAATTCAAGCGGAATTACTCTTTTGCGATTTGCCATGTTGTTGCGCAAATCTTTAACAAGATATTCAGCTTCGGTTTTCAACATATTCAATACTGTTATTGTATTGTTATATACATCTTGTTTTAAATTTGCTTTAGCTTCAAGCAACCGGGCAAGCTTTTTCATTTTGCTAAATTCAGCACTCATTTTCTTAAGTTTTATACAAAAATAAACAAAAGAAAATTTCAGCAACAACAAATAATTAATTTTTAAAAAGCTTATTATTCAAAATCATAAGAAAACATAATGCATCTTTAATTAATTAAAGAACAATAAAAACAGCGTTTATTTAATTTAAAACTTGAAGATTAAAAATAAAAAAGTACGATGATGCAATTTCAAATGAAAACATTATTACTTTCTATTTTAATTAAACGAATAATATTACCTTTGCAAAAATTTTAAAATCAAATAACCGTGGATATTTTTGAAAAACTCGACATTGAAAAAACAGCACTTGGGGCGTATTTTAAATTTTCGCATGGATATTATACTTTCCCTAAACTGACCGGCGAAATAGGTCCGCACATGAAATTTCGTGGTAAAGACATGCTGGTTTGGAGCCTCAACAATTATTTAGGTTTGGCAAATCACCCCGAAGTTCGTAAGGCCGATGCAGAGGGAGCTGCTAAATACGGAATGGCTTATCCCATGGGTGCCAGAATGATGTCGGGACAAACCGATTTACATGAGCACCTTGAACGTGAGCTGGCTGCATTTGTAGGACGCGAAGATGCGTATCTGCTGAACTACGGTTATCAGGGTATGGTTTCGATTATAGATAATTTGGTTGACAGAAAAGATGTTATTGTTTATGATGCCGAAGCTCATGCCTGTATTCTTGACGGTATGCGCCTTCATATCGGAAAGCGCTTTGTATATGCGCATAATGATATGGAAAGTCTGGAAAAACAATTACAACACGCCGAAAAATTAGTTGAACAAACAGGCGGCGGAATACTTGTTATTACCGAAGGCGTTTATGGTATGACTGCCGACTTGGGTGATTTAAAAGGAATTGTAGAACTTAAGAAAAAATATAATTTCCGCCTGATGATAGATGATGCACATGGTTTTGGCACTATGGGACATGATGGCTCGGGCACCGACACTCATTATGATGTACGCGATCAGGTTGATTTGTATTTCGGCACATTTGCAAAAGCTATGGCCGGCATAGGAGGCTTTATTGCCGGGCCAAAAAAAATAATTGATTATTTACGCTATAACATGCGTTCGCAAATTTATGCCAAGTCATTGCCAATGCTCATGGTAGTAGGTGCACTTAAACGTCTTGATTTAATTCGTACTCAACCGGAATTGCGTCAAAATCTATGGAAAATAGTAAATGCTATTCAATCAGGCTTCAGAGCTGAAGGATTTGACCTTGGACAAACAAAATCACCCGTTACTCCGATATATATTAAGGGCGGATTGCAGGAAGCTACAAACATAATTTTGGACGTTCGCGAAAAATATAATATTTTCTGCTCTGGAGTTACCTATCCGGTTATTCCTAAAGGGCAATTGTTACTACGTATTATCCCAACGGCTGTTCACTCCATGGAAGATGTTGAGTACACTATTGACAGTTTTAAAAAGATTAAAAAGAAGTTGAATGATGGTGAATATGCGAATATGCCTATTCCTGACATGACTAAACTTTGATAATTTTGACTGAAAGACTGCTAAATGCAGTCTTTTTTTTAAATTATATTATTTTATCTTTACAATACGTTATTTGTATAAAATTATGACTATGAAACGAAGTTCTTTGTTATTAGCCATTTCCACATTGCTTTTTAGTTTTTTGTTTTATCAGCAAAAAGCAGGAATAAATTTCTTTTTGTTTTCCATATTAATTGTAGCTATACTTGCCATTGATGATTCAAAAAGATTAAAAGACAAATACTGGCTTATTTTTGCC
>CAZJYL010000344.1:0-2602 GCA_964550265.1 uncultured Bacteroidaceae bacterium | reverse complement strand
AATTGTTAAAAACATTGTTTTTCATCGGCGTCTGGCATTCGATAGCCGGTTTTTCAAATAACAAATTCAGTCTTTTATCAAACCCATTGTTTATTCAATGGAAAAAGTCTGTTGTTGCAGCGAAAAGTTGAATATTGGAAATACTGCGAAAGTGGGAGAAAGTAAATTAACTCCGCCGTTTGGCGGAAACAGCGGTTCCGACCTGTCCGCCTCGGGCGGAAAAGCTGAGAGAGCGTAGGCGGTTGAAAAAAAACAATATGAAACTGAAAAAATTAAATGAGGACAGAATTGCTTTGACAAATGACATGATGTCAAATATTGTTGGCGGTTTAAAATATGGTGATACCAGACTTACATATTCTGGAGGAGGAGCGAGTGATTTTGGTAACCCATCAACTGATAGAGTTACTCAAATCTATGTAAATGATGGATTTGGTGGAGGATATTGGTCAAATGGAAATGGATGCTACCATCTTGATCCGGGTGATGATCCAAATACAGTTCCCAATTGAAAAATTAAAAGGATCTTTTGAAATCAGGCATCTGGAAGTTTGTCAGATGCCTGATTTAAATAATAAAACTGATATGAAACGATTTGTTTTTTTTATTTCGACATTTTCATCCATGTACTTTTGTGTGGATGTTATGGCAATAAATGTGGCGATATTCTCTGATCCCCCAAAAACGGAAGTACGCGCATATTATGAAAATGTTTTTAAGGCTGAAAATCATATAATGCAAAACGAAGTTGATTCGGCATTGATGTGTTATAATATAGCTGAATCTATGAATATTCGGATGATGATTGACATAAGAAATATTTCTGTCTGTCTTTCCAGAAGTGACAATGACGATGTGAAAATATCTTTATTCAAGACAAGATATTCTCAAACGAACGATACAGTTACAATCTCTCAGTTTATATCGTGGGTATCCTCTTTTTTATCTGATGAAGGAGTAGAACATCTTCGGACGGAATTAGAGAACATAAAAAAGCAAAATTCAGTGGACAATATAGATTATCAAGAACTTATTGAGAAACTGGAAAGCATGGGAAAGGATGACCAGCTTTTTCGGGGAGAATCATCATTTTCGAAAGCTGAACTGAGGCAAAGAAAGAAAATTGATTCAAGGAATATGCGTAAACTTATGAAACTTTACTCCGATTATGGGAAATTTCTTACATATAGACTGTTTGGAGGCGGTTTTTCAGGATATGAAATTATTTTAATCCATAATTTTTTTGACAAAAAAAAGTACTTGAAATACAATGATTTCTTTATCGGCGAAATATTGGCCGGACGACTTGATGCAAGAGAATACGCTGGGATTGTTGATAATTACAGGTTCGATTCCACGCAGGTGTATGGTTGCCATACGGTGTTTTCAGTTGGCGACTCCTTGGTCGTGTTTCAATTGAGCGATTCGGGAAAAAGGAAAATCAACAGCAATAGGAAATCTGTGTTTTTGCAGGACATTGATGTTATGCAGAATAAAATGATTTGGCAGTGGAGAAATTTCGATTCATTCTGGTTTGAAAATGTGTGGGAACTTATACCTGCTTTTTCGAATGAAACGGCAACCGATGTTGCAAAGCAGAAATTGAAAGAAATGGGATCAATTGTGACAGGCTATGAAATATTGTCACGATGAATCAAGCTGAATTAACAGAACACAGAATGATAAAAACAAAATCAATAAGGCTACTAATCATTGTATTTTTGTTTATGTTAATTGCCAACCCTGTACTACTTGTTGCGCAAAATGCCAATGAATCGGTTAATGATAACGGTTTTCGTATTTTTCATTTCGGTGATTCAGTTGAGCAATATGGAACAGATGTTTGTGTATGGTTTCCTGTAGAAAATATAGTCAGATATAAATATTGCGGTAATGATACATCGATTTGTAAGATTGGTGATATTCGTTTCGACGATGTGGTTTTGTGTTTTAACAAAGAAAATAGACTTTTTTTAATAAATATTTCTCTATACAAATCACAAAAGACCACTTTGAAAGAATTTAAAAAACTACAGGGTGTACTGTATGAGAGAATGTCTGCCTATTTGGATAGTTTGTATGGAAAAGAATATAGAGAATATAAAGACAATGAAGGAGCATCACAAATATGGGCAATGCACAACATGATAATTAGTTTAAAAATGTTTGGTGGTGGAAATAATTATTGGTGCAGGTTTGGCATTAGTTTCCGGAAAAATTTTAATGAGGCAGATCAGTAATGAAATTTGTCCACAGTTTATTTACTGAAAAATGCGTTTAGAAGCGAATAACAATAATTAAGTAAATGTCAATTGGATTTGGAATGCTGTTATGATCCTTGTATTCGCAGAAAAAGATGACATCAGCGCAATGAAAACCAGACAATGGCTGGAGTTTTTTAATGCGCACTTTATTGTACTTGAGAATACGAGTTTAATTGATCTCGATCAAAAAATTCGTTTTGAGGGCGGCACTCAAAATCTTTCATTTGTTCACAAAGGCATGCGGGTTTACATGAATCAAATAAATGTTGTCTGGAACCGAAGGGGAATGATAAAAATGATGGCAATACCTCCTGATTTAATTAATCAGCAGGTGTCGG
>CAZJYL010000343.1:0-2627 GCA_964550265.1 uncultured Bacteroidaceae bacterium | reverse complement strand
CCCAAAATGTTATTAGACTTAATTACATCAGATTTATTATTGTTGCCTTTCTTGTTGCCAATTTCAAACTCCTGCCTGAATCCGTCGTTACCGGGAATAGGTATTAATCCGCATTTTGTAAATTCAGATATAATGTAATTTCCTGCGCGCCATTCGTATTCCGAGCCCCCTTCGCGACCCATAAGCGAGTCGCTTGCAAGAACTAAAATATCGTATTTTATCCTGCTAACGCGGGAAGAATCGTCAAATGTAAAAGTTTGCTGTGCTGAAACACAAAAGCCAATCAAAACAAAAATCAGAACAAATATTTTCATAAATAAAACTTTAAGATAAAATTATATAATAGTTAAAAACCGGGAAATGGCGGTGCTATGGTAATGCCCAAATCATATTGCTGCTTCAACAAAGAAACAATATAATTATAATGTTTCTGATTTTTTACAAAGTCTAAATTACTAGTGTCAACAACAACAATTCTTAACGAGGTCTGTTCGTGAAAGTACTCAAAATAGCTCTTTTGAATATTGTCAAGATACTCAATGGTAATCTCCTGCTCATAGCTTCGACCACGTTTTATGATGTTTTCCTTTAACTTTTCAGGCGATAAATGAAGATATAATATTATATCGGGTCGAGGCAAATTGCTGTCGATAATTTGAAACAGATTTTTATATAATCTATATTCATCATCCTGCAGCGTTTTGCGCGAAAATATCAATGATTTTGAAAAAATATAATCGGAAATCAGAAAATCGCTAAACAAATCGGGATTAAGCACGTTGTCCTTAAATTGTCTAAAACGGGCAGCCAAAAACGACAACTCAAGCGGAAATGCATAACGTTCGGGGTTCTTATAGAATTTTGGCAGAAAGTCATTTTCCTCAAATTGTTCAAGAATCAGCTTACCGTTAAAATCAGCAGCCAATTTGCCTGAAAGCGATGTTTTACCCGCTCCTATACAGCCTTCTACAGTAATAAACCGATATGGGAAAATCATATCAAAACATTAACGCTTCAAAGTTAATTTAAGTTTTGATTTATCAGGGCATTCTTTCAATAAAACACTAACGGTTTTTTTTAGAATAGGGTGAACAAAATCGGGGCACAATTCAGCAAGAGGTTCAAGTACAAATCGCCTTAGATGCATTTTGGGATGCGGCACAACAAGTTCCGGCAAATTAATAATTAAATCGTCAATAAAAATTATGTCTATATCAATTGGTCTGTCGCAATATTGGTCTTGTTCAAACTTTCTTATTCTGCCAAGCTTTATTTCTATGGCTTCGAATTTCAAAAGCAACTGCTGCGCATTTGCCTCGGAATTCAGCAATAAGCAAGTATTTAAAAACTTATTCTTGGAATTAAATCCCAGGGGGTCGCTTTCATAAATACTGCTCACTTTAACAACTTTTCCAACGGAAGTGTTAATTAAATCAATGGCCGATTTAATCAGTATTTCGCGATTACCTTCATTAGACCCTAAAGACAAATATATATTATTGCCTCTCATAATTACAAAATTATAACTTCATAATAATTTAACAATGAAATGACAAAATTATTTTATCATTTCTATTTTTCTGCTTCCCACTCAAGAATAAAATCTGAAACAAATCTCTCGAGAATTGCATGTCTTTCTTTTGCCAATATTTTCCCGTAATTAGTTTCCATCCTGTCCTTCAACAAAAACAGCTTCTCGTAAAAATGATTTATCGTGTTCGAATTGTTATTTTTATAATCCTTGAAACTATTATATTTTTTTGGTTTTTCATTTTTATCATACATAGGCCTTCCTTTAAGAGCCCCATAAGCAAAAGCACGGGCTATTCCAATGCAGCCCATGGCATCGAGCCTGTCGGCATCACGTACACATTGCCCTTCTATCGTCAAAACTTCGTCTTTAACGCCATTACCTTTAAAAGATACCTTTTCTATAATATCGGCAATGTATTCAATTTGCTTATCAGGCAAATTAGAATCCTGAAGGAAAGGAATTATGTTTTTATATACTCCATCATTTGAATTGGCACATAGTTTATAATCGCCAACATCATGCAACAAAGCAGATATTGCCACAGTAGAAGTATCGCATTTTTCATGTTCGGCAATTTTAACTGCCAGGCGGTAAACCCGCATTATATGGTCAAAGCCGTGTCCGCTTCCATCGTCGGCAAAATGCTTACGAATACGCTCAATCAAAATTTGAATAAAGTTTTCCGGGTTGCTTTTATTCATTCCAAAAATACTTGTACTTTCTAACTGTTTTTTCAGGCTTCATCTTGCCGCTATAGATACGGTATTCTGTTGTAATTTCTTTTTTAATTCTATTTGATTTATTAAAACGATTTATGGTTTGCCGCACAACATAGCCGTCTGACAAATGCCGTTCAATAATAGGCTTACTGCCGTTTGAGCCATATTTCCATTCAACTGTCAATGTGGTATCGCCATGCAATATTACATTTTGCTTTAATTTAAAACCAAACTTATCGTATTCAAATCTTATGTCGGAAATTGTATCATTTTTATTAATCCCGATGACTCTAGTCATTTTTTTATCAGGGTTATAATAATAAAATTCCGACAAATTTATGTTTTTGCTACTGTCAGCAATATTTTCATTACGC
>CAZJYL010000342.1:0-2631 GCA_964550265.1 uncultured Bacteroidaceae bacterium | reverse complement strand
ATATACTCGTTTATTAAGTTCAATGACCTTATAAAATCAAAAACATGAAGCCCCTATTTCTTATAATATTTTTGTTTACAGTATTTTCTGTAAATGCCCAAATAATAACCGACCATATTAAATCCGGCAGCATTAATTGCCAAACCACAGGAAACGACACAAGCGTGCACTACGCAAAACCACTTATAATTAACAATAACAAATATAAGCAATACGAAAATTGAAGTAAGCATACCGGCAGGATTTGTTTTTACAGCCGATGACACATCCTATCAAAACATTATTATTACTGAATCTATTGTTGCCGTATTGCTTCCCGGTCAAAAAAAGCAAATAGACCTTCGCGGCATGTGCATGGAACAAGGCGATATGGCTCCCAAAGGAACCTGTAGTTATAAGCCGAACAAAATGGCTCCTGAAAAAATTGTACAACTTGCACAATTTATCGAGAAAAATAAATTTTGGTCGCCAGCCGGACAACAAGCAATGTGGACATTAATTGAAGATAAACCCTTATACACAATATCGTCGCTCGACACTTCACAGGCAGCAATACTGCAAAAGTATTTATCCGAATTAACAGGGAAAAAAATAGAGCCTTTTCCTGAAGAAATGGCATATTTATATGATTATTACCAAAAGCCGCATAAAGTATATGTTGGCGGCGAAGTTGAATTTAACATGCATCACAAAATCATGGTTGTTTGGGCTCTGTATAGCGAAAACGGTATTTTGCTGCGCGAATTATACAACGGGCCAATTGAAGGTCATCAAACCCTCTCATTTGAATATGATGCCACGGTATATACCGATCCGATATATTATCTTAAATTAGTAGCCGATAACAAAGTGTTATATAATAAGAAACTATCCTTTAAAAAATAATTGTTGTGAATCTTAAATTAAGTTTAATTTTCCTTGTTGCAATTGCAGCATCAACTTTTTCAAATAAACTAATCGCTCAATCTATGCCGTTCGCCCGCCTTGAGTTTAAACTGCTTGTTATGCTAAGTACTAAAGTTTTTCCATTAAAACAATATATTCGTTATTCATAGTAGAAGATTTTTTTCCTTTTTCATTCGTTGGGCTGTTTTCTTTTGGCATTCTTTTATTAGGAATCTCACGTACTATTGTTGTTAAATGTTCAAAGCCATTTTGCTCAAATAATTCGACTGTTATGTAATCAAGAGGGATTTGCACACCTTTAACAGTCCTATTACCAACGACATACGCTATTCGTCCTTTTTTTCGCACTGATTGAGCAACATTATCTATGGATAATTTATAATCGTTCAAGAAATTTTCAACTTCAATATAGCGCTTGTGGTCTATTTCCTTGATTTGTTCTAACTCTTCTTTTGCATATTTAGAGTAAAAAGTAGTCATATCGTCTTTTCTACTTCCACCCATTAAAATATTATCAATTTGTGAGGCATTTTCAATTCCTAGCCACTGATTGGAAAGTCTGGAAAATTGTCCATAAGCGACAGTTGTCCTAGAGTCGCCATATGGAGGAGAGGTAACAACAAAATCAATTTCTTGATTTAATACTTTTTTAGGTTCAATAAAACAAGTATTGAAATCATAGACTATCACATTCGTATTTGTACTATTTTCATTTAAAGCTTTCAATCCTTCGATATTTCGATTTAGTTTATTAAAGTAAATTCCAAAAGTATCAGGATTGTGTAACTCCATTTTATGTTTCGGCATTCTATACAACTTAAATTCACTATTACGAGTGTATGACGCTTCTCTTAGTGTTTCGCTAAGAACTACAATGAAAAAATCTTGATAATCAGCATCTATATTTGCATGAATATTATTTAGTAAAAAAGAAAGTTCTTTTATAGCCTTTTCAGGGAACCAGAAATTAATATTTTGAAAGTCTATTAATTTTAAATTTTTATCAGTTGGATTAAATGAAAAGGCGAAAGATATATTAGATAAAAAATCCTTGTATTGCAAAATTTTATCTAAATTATAATTAGTAACTTTTGACTTTGAAATTATTCTCGCCATTGGGTTTAAATCAGTGCCAGCAGAATTGATATTAGCAATTTTTGCCTCTACCATGGTTGTGCCTGTACCACAATATGGATCAAAAATAAACTTTGTATTCTTAGGCTTATACTCTGCAATAAGTCTTCTAGCTATCTGTGGAATCATCATTGCAGGATAAATATGATAGCGATGCGAAAATTCTTTAGTATCAGCACCGACAAAACTCCAGCTTTTATCTTTTATTCTTTCTTTCATTTCAATAATACACACATATATGTGTGTGCAAATATAGGGTTAATTTTAGATTTTTGTAAGATAAATATAACAAAAATGACAAAGATAGAACAGTTCGTTATTGATAAAGTTAGAAGTGAACGAATTAAAAATAATTTGTCTCAGTTAGATTTAGCGAACTATTTAGATGTTTCACCAGGTTTTATTTCAGCAATAGAAAGTACTAAAGGAAGAGGAAAATACAACTTAAATCATATCAATATGCTTGCTAAGCTATTTAATTGTTCCCCAAAAGACTTTTTACCTTTAAAACATATTGAAGATGGCAAATAAAAACAAAATAATCAATGAATTTAGAAGGATTAAAGCACTTGGCTTTATAAGAAGTAAACG
>CAZJYL010000341.1:0-2658 GCA_964550265.1 uncultured Bacteroidaceae bacterium | reverse complement strand
AAATACTTCAAAGGCACTTGATATAGGAATAATTAAGTTTCTTAAACGGGCAGAACGTCTCGAAAAATATAAACTATTCAGAAAAATTGGCATCAGAAACATACTAATCACTCTTATCATGCTGATGTTTTCTACATTTGGAGCCGTATTTGGCATGAGTGAAGAAACCATTGCTTTCGTGATAATATTTGTTCCGCTTGCCATTAAAATGGGATACGACAGTATTGTTGGAGTTAGCATGTGCTTTGTAGGTGCTGCCCTGGGTTTTGCGGGTGCTTTGTTCAATCCGTTTACAATAGGTATTGCTCAGGGAATTGCTCAATTGCCTTTGTTTTCAGGGCTAGAATACAGGTTTTTTATGTGGTTAATAATCAACATTTCCGGAATAACCTATATAATTATTTATGCTAATAAGATTTATAAAAATCCTAAAAAATCTGTAGTTTACGAAACTGATGAATATTGGCGAAACAAAGCTGTGCAGGAAGAAAATCCGGTTGAAACCAAAGCAGGCACCTCTGCGTGGATTACTTTTATTATTATCACATTTTCACTTGTTGCTTTTTGGATGAAATATCCCTATGCTGATATTACCGTAGGTACTTTTTCAATCACAATTCCGGCAATACCGATACTTACCTTTTTATTTGCAATTCCGGCAATCTGGCTTTTGATACGCAAAAGCGTGCAATTATACATTTTGCACATAATGCTTTTTACCACTATTACTCTTGTTTTTGGAGTTCTTGGGTTTAATTGGTATATACGCGAAATTGCAACATTGTTTTTTGGCATGGGTTTAATGGGCGGAATAGCTGCAAATTACAGGCCCAATGAATTTACAAAGCATTTTCTCGACGGAGCAAAGGATATTTTTTCTGCTGCATTGATTGTTGGCTTAGCAGGCGGCATAGTAATAATTCTGCATGAAGGGGGCATAGTTGATACTTTGCTAAACTCTCTTTCATCACTTTTTTCGCATAATAAATATTCGGCTGTCAGCGGGATGTATGTGGTTCAAACGGCAATAAATTTAATAATGCCTTCAGGTTCCGCAAAAGCAGCTTTAACAATGCCACTTATGGCACCTTTTTCCGATTTGATTGGTATTTCAAGACAGGCATCTGTAGTGGCTTATCAGCTTGGCGACGGCTTTACCAATATGATAACTCCGGTTTCGGGTGTGCTTCTTGGAGTTTTGAGCATGGCAAAAATACCTTACGAACTTTGGTTTAAATGGGTATGGAAATTTATTTTAATGCTTTTTATTCTGGGATTTTTACTTATTATTCCCACAGTAACAATGACATTAAATGGCTTTTAACAAGAAATAATTGATGAACATAAAATAACTATCTTTGAAAAAAATTGTATTATGAAAAACATGCTGCTTTTGAGCAATTCTACAATGTCCGGTGCACCATATCTGGGATGGTGCAAAGATAAAATTGCATCTTATTACAAAAAATTCAATGTAAAAAAAGTTCTTTTTATTCCTTATGCCGGTGTTAATCTTGTAAACGAGAGCATAGAGGCATCATATGATGCATATATAAACAGAGTGGCCGGCGTATTTAATGAATATGGTATTGAGTTCTACTCCATACATAAAGAAGCAGATCCCGTAACCGCAGTTAAAAATGCCGAAGCAATTTGTGTTGGTGGAGGAAATACTTTTTATCTGGTTTATATGCTTCATAAAAACGATTTAATTGAAGCCATACGCGAAAAAGTATTAAACGGAACTCCGTATTGTGGCTGGAGCGCCGGATCCAATATTGCATGTCCGGCATTATTCACCACCAACGACATGCCTATTATAGAGCCGGCTAGTTTTAAATGCTTAAACCTGGTACCTTTTCAAATTAATCCGCACTATTTGGATACCAATCCTGAAGGTCACGGAGGCGAAACCAGACAACAACGCATTGAAGAGTTTCTGGCAGTAAATCGCAACACCACTGTTGTGGGTCTTCGCGAAGGTTGCTATTTCGAGTTTGACAACAATAATATTTCATATAAAGGGAATCGCCCTCTGGTAGTTTTTAATTTCGGTCAGCAAATAAAAGAATTTGAATCAGACTCTGATATAGCTGCTCTTATATAATTTTGATATTTTTATTCACTATTATCCGATAAAAAATATTTCAACTTGCCGGAGACCGTGCATTTAGGCTAAATGCAAAATTAATGCGGCAATGCTTGTCTTGCTTCCGCCTTTTATCGTCGGCTGTTGATTTTTTTACTTTTTTATCAAGAAGAAAAGTACACCCCCTGCAAGGCTGCTCTAAAACAAAATTTACCTAACAATAAATTGAAATAAAAAAATCATTCTTTCGGGACGTCGTAATAGAATTTAGAGGACAAAAGAAAACGAACAGGCAGCGATGGGAGCCGAAGGCGGTCAATATGACGGAAATCTGTTTGAGCTGGATAATTTAATCATATAATCCCTGCAGCGAGTTATTTCCGTCTGTGGCTGGTGAGTGTACGTTTTCTCCGAAAAATTCTCAAGCGACTAGCTTTTCTTTTGTTACTTTTCTTTTGGCAATGAAAAAGAAAAGTAAACCCCGCCCGGCTCGAGGACAAAAAAACATTAAAAATTTCCTGACTTTATCACTTATTTTTCTCTTAACTCGCAGCATGTTGACTGTTAGT
>CAZJYL010000340.1:0-2666 GCA_964550265.1 uncultured Bacteroidaceae bacterium | reverse complement strand
ACTTCATTTGATAATCCAGAACTAGATAGGGGAGAACTTGAAGCTTTAATTAAAGAAGCTAAATCTAAAGGAGAAGACTATTACAGACAAGAGATAATGGCTGAATATGTCAAACCTTATGGTTTGGTTTATAAAGAGTGGAATTTAGATAATTTCGTTGATTTTGATTATGATGAGAATTTACCAGTTCACCTAACTTTTGATTTTGGAGTTAATGATCCAACTGCAATTATTTGGATACAGCCAAATGGTGGCGAAACTAGGGTTATTGATTATTATGAAGCCTCAAACGCTGATATAAACCACTTTATACAGGTGATTAAAAGCAAGCCATATAAAACTCCAGAGTTTTGTGCTGGGGACATTGCAGGCGATTCAAGAGAATTAACTACTGGAAAAAGTCCAACCAAGATTTTGCAAGAAGCAGGCTATATTATTAAAACTTCATCAATACCAAATATTCCGGCACAAATTAGACAGGCTCACACTAGAATACCTCATTTATTTGTTAATCATAAGGCTGAAAGATTTAGAGATATTTTGCTAAATTATCGTTACCCAGCGGTTAGAGAAGGACTTCTTAATCAATCAAATGAGATACCCATTCACGATGAGTGGTCTCACGGCGCCAGAGCCTTTGAATATTGGTGTTGGAACTGGTCGCCACCAGAGCAAGAAATACCTAAAGGTAAGAAAAAGCCCGGACAAGAAATTTTAGACATTATTAACGATAAAAGGAAAGCAAGAGATTATCTCTCTTGGTATTAGAATTATGTTAAATATAAGTGCAGTTGCACAAGAAAAAAAACAGATTAAGAATTTTATTGAAAGTCGTATTCAACCCCATTTTGAAAAAAGTTTTGTTGATTTTAGTAAGCGTTGCCGAATTGAGAGTGATGTAGAAAAATGGAGAAGTGATGTAAAAGAAATTTGGGAACAGGAAAAAGGCAAGACAGCCAGATGGTACTCAATTTATTTTGACAATGAATTTGTAATGTCCTTTCCAATGAGTAGAAATCCTGCTACTGTAGAATATGAATTCTTAAAAAACATTACAGAAATGTTTGAAAATGAACAGATATTTTTTGATAAAAATGAATATATTATTAGAGAGGAAATCAAAAAACTAAAAGAAAAAGAAAATTTACAAAAGATAGATCAAGTGTTATCTAAAGCACCCGGTGAGGTGAAGAAAGTAATCAAAGAACTAGATGATGAAACTGCCAAATGATTTTACTCCTGAAGAATATGAATTGTTTAAGTTTCTTACTACTGGTTTAGACGAACCAATTGATACTACTGAAATCTATCAATTACTTCCCGATCCAATTGATAAATTTTTAGTTTGCTATATTTTTGAAGCAAAATACACTAGAAAACAAGCTGAAAAAGCTCTTGGATTATCTAAAACAACAATTTGGTCTAGATTAAAAAGAATAAAAGCAACGATTTATAGGTATGGCAAAAATAAACATTTGCTTTAACTTGTTGCTAGAATGTAATTATGAACGAAAAAAAGTCTAACCTATTAAAATTATTAAACAGTCGTAAAGACAGAGCCGAGAAATTTACCTCTGATGAGTTTATTCAAAGGGTAAAAGAAGATATTAATAATTATGAAGCTAAAATGCCCGGTATCAATGATATTTTGGGTGTTAATAGTTCCAAGCAGTTGCAAACTGCGCTAAATTATCGTTATAATTATATAATTCCACTGATTTTTACCAATACAGAAGCGGCTAAAGCTTCTCTTTTTGATAGATTGCCGGATTTAATAATTAAAGGTCGTGGTAAAAAAGATGAAGCAAAAGCCGAGCTAATTGAAGCAATTTATGAATATCTAAAGGACAAATTAGATTTAGATAGTTTTGCTTGGCAAGCGGCTCATTGGTTTGTTTTGAGTGGTTTTACATCAGCTACTATTGGTTTTAATTCTAAAAGTGAGAAAAATGAAGTCTATGATGAAAATGGTGAGCCCTTGATTGACAAAGAAACCGGTGAAATAGTTTATGAGGAAAAGTTTATTGAAGATGATCCCACCATTGAAGTAGATAACCCGCTTAAAACATTTTTTGCCCCTGATAGCGAATTTGATGTAGATGCCAAAAAAGTACCATATAAAATTTGGTGGTCAGCACTTGATGTTAACGAAATCAAAGCCAAATATGGCAAAGATGTTGAGGCTAATTATCAAGAAGAATTTGCTACCGGTAAAGAAGATGACGATATTAAGAAAGACTGTAATAGAGTTAAAACATATTTTTATTGTGGCATAGTTCCTGAAGAATATAAAAAAGATGTAAAAAACTGGCAAGCTAACAAGATTTACTACATAATCTTTACTCCTCAAGAGATTTTATACACCGAAGAAAAGAAACGCAAGAATTTCAAGATTTGCCGTTGGTTTGCCAATCCCACTGATTTTTTTGGTTATGGTTATGGAAAAATTGGTGCACCTTTCCAGAAAGAGAAATCAGTTAGAGTTGGACAGCGAATTAGATTTGCAGATATTGCCGCTTATCCAAAATATACAATTAAAAATGATGGTAATAATAAAATAGACATAGATTCACTAAAAGACCCACGTGAAAACTTGGTGTTAACCTACGAATCTGATCCACCTGGATTATTACAACCGGGTAATTTGGGCGGAATAGTTACTGAAG
>CAZJYL010000339.1:0-2678 GCA_964550265.1 uncultured Bacteroidaceae bacterium | reverse complement strand
AGCATGGCTTTTTCCTGATGAAAATATTTCCATAATTTCGTGGAATATCGGATATTGCGGTTTGGGAAAAGAAATGGACTTTTTTTATGAAGGGGGGAAAAAAATGCGTCCAAATAAAGAATTGTTTAAAACATATTTAAACTCTGTTTTTAATATAGTTTCGGCTATGGATAGTGTTGATTTTTTATTATTGCAGGAAGTCGATTTTTATGCACGCCGAACATATTATACACATCAGGACAGCTTGTTTATGCAGGCTTTGCCGGCTTTCAGTTCAACTAAGGCGATTAATTACAATGTTCCCTTTATACCTTTTCCTGTTTTTAATCCGATGGCAAGGGTTAATTCGGGAATGATGACATTTTCGCGTTATATTCCCGAATGGGCTCACAGAATATCATATCCCGGAAGTTATACATGGCCGATGAATGTTTTTTTTCTTGACAGATGTTTTATAATAATGCGGTTTGAACTTGATGAAAAAAAAGATCTTTACGTAATAAATACACACAATTCTGCATATAGCGATGCCGGAGACATACGTTTAACCGAATTATTGTTTTTAAGAAGTTTTGTTTTAGACCTATATAGTCGCGGGCATTATGTTGTTGTGGGAGGAGATTGGAATCAAAGCCCACCCGGGTTTAAACCTGACGAAATCAAAAATGGAGATAAAATACAATCTACCGGTAATCCTTTAGCCATGGATTTCCTTCCCAAAGGCTGGAATTGGATATACGATAATAGTATGCCAACAAACAGAGATGTAAATATTTCTTATCAGAAGGGGACAACCAATACAACAATACTTGATTATTTCCTGTGCTCGCCCAATATCGAAGTTAATAAAGTAAAAACTATCGATATGAATTTTTCTTATTCCGATCATAATCCGATTTATTTAAATATTTCATTAATTCCCGATAGTGCATGTTGCGATTCGATGAAAGTATATGAAATAATGAAAGAGAGAATTGATCCAAAAAACAAAAAAAATAAACATAAAAAATAAAAGCTATGAAATCCGTTATTCAACGCGTTAGTGGCGCATGTGTTACAGTAAAAGGTGAAATTATTTCCGCAATAAATCATGGTATTCTTATACTTTTAGGAATACATAAAGAAGACACCGATGAAGACATGGAATGGCTTTTAAATAAAATTGCGGGTCTTAGAATTTTTGATGATGAAAATGGTGTTATGAATCTTAATGTAAGTCAAGCCGAAGGCGATATTATGGTTATAAGCCAATTTACATTATTGGCATCAACCAGCAAAGGTAATCGACCTTCATATATTGCAGCAATGGAGCCCGCAAAAGCAGAAATAATTATTGAAAAATTCATTAACAAACTATCTAATATTATTAAAAAACCTGTTGCCACGGGAGAGTTTGGGGAACATATGCGGATAAGCTTGGTAAATAATGGCCCTGTTACAATAGTAATGGATTCGAAAAATAAAGATTTATGACAATAGAAGAGCTTCAACAAAAAGTTGATTCCTGGATAAAACAATATGGCGTAAGATATTTTAATGAACTAACAAATACTGTCTTGCTTATGGAGGAAGTTGGGGAACTGGCAAGGCACATGGCTAGGATTTATGGTGAGCAATCATATAAAAAAGGCGAAAACCCAAATGATTTGGAAAAAGAATTTGCAGATGTTCTGTTTGTTTTGATTTGTCTTGCTAATCAATGCGATATTAATCTTGAAGACGCTATGTTAAAAAGCCTAGAGTCAAAAGCCAAAAGAGACTCTGAAAGGCATAAAAACAATCCAAAACTGTAATTCACAAATTAAAAAATGTTATACTTAAATAAACTTATGTTTATAAATATATTTTCTATATAGTTAATATTTATTATTTTTGAAAAAACATTATGACCAGGTCCGAAATAATTCGAAAAGCTATACAGGAAATACCATTGGGCAGGGTTTTTAGCTATAGTGAATTAGCTACGACACAATTAAAGCATACTACTTTAGTATCAGAAATGAGCCGTTTGGTTAAAGACGGTGTCGTTTATCGGGTCATGAGAGGACGTTTTGTTGTTTCTGATAAAAATCAAAAAACAGCTTCGGGTATCGAAATTATAAACGCAATTTGCCGGTATCGCAATAAACTATGCGGATATGAGACCGGACCATCAGTTTGGGAAAAATGGGGGCTTATACCCATAACAAAAAACCGAAAAGAATATTATGTGGCAATTACTCAAATGCGCCCGGCACAAACACATGAAGGCATAATCATCAGATTTAAAAAGGCAAAACTTGACCCATCCCGTTATAATCACGAAATACTTCAATTTCTGGATACACTAGAATCTATAAATAAAATACCAACAAAGTCGAAAGAAAAAGTTTTACCTGTTTTATTTAGTATTTTTAACCAATGGAATGAAAGTAAGAAGCAACAATTTTCCAACTATGCATTGGCATATAGCCCGATTGCACGTGTATTGGCAGGAATATTTCTGCAAAATACAGGAAATAATGAAGCCTCTAAGAAATTAGCCATTAGTTTACATCCTGCAACAACCTATAAAATTAATGTTGATTGCAGTATTTTAAAAGACTTAAATTTATGGCGAATTATAGAACAGAAATAATTAAAAAATCCTAAGTTCAAGTAATAAATGCAACTTTTCACGGGAAAAATAATGAGATAAT
>CAZJYL010000338.1:0-2694 GCA_964550265.1 uncultured Bacteroidaceae bacterium | reverse complement strand
TTACTGTATCGGCATTAAGTAAATTTATGGCATCAATTTGCCCTTTGTTCGTAAGCTTTCCGTCAGCAGCAATCATGAATTGGGCGGCATTAATATTTGCATTTACATTGTTTGTAATAATGGCATTTGCCAGCAGACTATCTGCAACAACAGAGCCATTGTTAACAATATCGCCTCCAAATAATGCAATTCGTGAAACATTTAGTGTGCCGTTAACTGTTAGGGATGCATTGCCGGAAGGATAATTAATGGCAATAAACCGCATTGGGTTATTACTTGTTAAAGCACCTGATGCACCGATTGTAATTGATCCTGATGAATGGGCATAGTCAATATCAAGATTAACAGTGTGGTTTATTATTACAGTACCACTGCCGGTAGGTGGAACTCCACCCCATGTTGTAGGGTTGGAAAAGTCTCCCGACATTATTGTGGTTTGAGCATTAATTTGGTTTAAATTAACTATCAGTAAACCCACAAAAAAAAATAAAAATTTTCTCATATTGGTTTGTCAGAATTTTAAGTGCTGACTCTGCACTTTTTAATTGAATAAAAATTTTAAGTTTGGATAAAATATAAATGATTAAGTTTAATAGTTAAACAAATAATGTTTTAACAATTCTTTGACTTTATCAGAATGAACATAATCTCTGTAATTATTATTGTATTAATGAAGGTGTAAAAAGGAATCTGAATTATTATTTTTATCTTTGCAAACTTAAAATTATCCACATGAGACATATAATTACTTTTGTTTTTTTGCTTGTTTTTCAAATGGTTCTGTTTGCTCAGATAGATATTTTAGACATGCAAAACAGTAAGCATCCGGATTTTAAAGCTAAATCCGATATTTTTTTCAAATCTGATTTTGATAAATATGAAAAAGAATTAAATCAGGTTCCTTTTTCCAACACAAAGCCATCAGAGTCTTATTTTAATTATAAAAACACCAAGAACGAAATAGTTATTGGTAACGGAACTTTAACATCGGAGAGATATCCTATTTATCCTTATTATGTATATTCTTATTCTCAGAGTATTTATTTGGCTGAGGAAATTGGTTCCCCCGGCACAATAACAAAGATAAAGTATTTCTTTGCAGGTTCTTCATTACCTAAGTCCGAGCGATGGGCAGTTTATATGGGTAATACCAGTAAGTCAATTATATCCGATAATGATGACTGGGTTCCGGTATCGCAAATGACGCAGGTGTTTAATGGCGTTATTTCATGGGCGGCTAATAGCTGGATAGAAATTACTCTTTCAACGCCATTTAACTATAATGGTTATGATAATCTTGTTATTGCTGTTAATGAATATCAATGGGGTTTTGATGGTTCTGGAGATAGGTTTTATAATACTCAGGTTTCGACCACAAGAAGTATGATTCATTATGAAGATAATTTTGAAATTTATCCAAGTAATCCACCTATTGCCGATAACATCCAAAATGTTATTCCAAATATTATTCTTACAATGACGCCGGCAACTTTACTTAATCATGATTTGGCTTTGGGTCCAATATCGGATATTTCGGGTTTTGTCGGAACAAACGATACTCTGAAACCAAAAGTTAAAATTTTTAATTTGGGACAAAATGATGAAACAACATATAGTGTAAATTTTAAAATCGTTGACCAAAATAATTATGAATTATACAACGAAACCATAAATAATCCACCGGCAATAAATTCTTTATCTAATGTTGATATTAGCTTTCCGTATTGGATTGCCGATCCTAAAGGCTCATATACATGTGTTGCAACTGTAAGTTTGGCCACAGATAACGATAATAGCAACAATGGTAAAAGTATAGATTTGGAGGTGGTTGATGTAATAAAAGCTTTTGCATGGGACGTTTATCATAATTTGGCACCAAATATTACAACACTAGGACCCATCAACGTTTTTTTGCCAATAGGAAAACTATCACAAATTGCTGAAAACACTTCAGATGTAATTGTGGCAGCCGACTATGTTTTGGATGAAATTTACGGAACGCTGTATAATAGTTCACCTAATCCTTATTCAATAGTAAAAATCGATCCTGTTACTGGAACAATAACGAATATAGGCGGAGGCGCTCCCGGCCTTAGCGGTTTAGCATATGATATTACTTCGGGTACAACTTATGCAATGGATTTGTCAGGTGTATTATATACAGTTGACCTAACTACCGGTAATACAACTTTAATAGGAGGGAATTATCCGGATTGTGTCGGATTAGCTTGCAGTCCAACAGGAATTCTCTATGCGATTTCATATGGCTCTGATAATTTAGCTGTTATTGATAAAACTACCGGAGCCGCCACCATTGTTGGTCCGCTTGGTGTTGATATATTTAATGCGCAAGGTATAGCTTACGACAGAAATAACAATATTTTATATGGAACTCTTTTTAAATCTTCTTACATTGGTGGTTTATATTCAATTGATATTAATACCGGCACAGCTACTTTAATTAAAAATATTTTTGATGAGATAACAGGATTTGCAATACCATATTTTTATGGAGGTGCAAATATTACGTTTAACGTAACAGATGATAATTCTCAGCCTATTTCTTATGCTTCTGTAAACATTGATGCCAGAAACTTTTTATCAAATATTTCGGGCTCTGCTAGTACATATATTGCCCCGGGTAATTATAATTTTTCTGTATCAAAAACAGGATATGCTGATTCAACCGGCAAC
>CAZJYL010000337.1:0-2695 GCA_964550265.1 uncultured Bacteroidaceae bacterium | reverse complement strand
GTGTAAAGCGCCTTGTAGCCGGACTTCGTTCCGTCTGTCTTCATGAACCAGATATTCACTTGGCCGGTAGTGGCATTTCTTAACAGGATGTCCGAGATGCCATCCATTTGTCCCATCCATAAAGTTGGTAAATAATGGTTTTTTGAAATCCCGGTTAAAGGTGCCATAAACAAGTTGATTTGCCATTTTCTCCATCAGGTCATTTATCGGAAAATTCAAGCCTAAAATATCTCTAGATTTAAGGAGAGTGCCAAAGACATGCACAAATCTACGGGCGTGGCTCAAATCCCACCCGACAGCTTTCCCGCGATATCTAGATTTATCTGTAATTATAGGATTGGGGAACTCTTGTCCATTATATCCAGAATATTCATATGTATTGAGTTCATCCCATTCCCCTGCCCCTAATAAGGCACCAGCAACAGGCCTGCCATCAAAATTTTTAAGTTTTGTATAACTGACTCTGCTTTCTAGTAGATTGACACCAGTTTTTATATAACTCAAAAACTTTCTATATTTTTCAGGTGTAATGGGCACTAATCTTTCTTCTTGTTTATAAACAGTAAGAATATTGACAACACCGGCAATAATCCACATATCTATATCCTGCACTGCATTACAATATGAAGGACTTTTGCCATTACCAAGTTTCCTCTCCAGTTTTCTTTTTAAAAATTCCTGATGATTCATTGTTGTGGGCACATGCTGTCCATTATAACGGCACCCCCAACCGCGTACTTGAAATGGTCCCGGGGTATTGAATATCCACCGATCATAATGTTCAATGAGTAGCGGGATGAACTTAGCGATTGCATTTTTCATAGCCGGCGTTCGTTTATCTTCCCTAATATCTGCAATGATACTAACGAGATCAGATAGAAGATATAAAAATTGAGAACTTTCTAATATAATCTCCTGGCCTATCGGTTTTTGGCTATCCACCCACATTCTGTATTTCTTATCCAATCGATGCACAGAAAGTCGTGGGCTACCGGGGTAGTAAGCGTAGTGATACTGGTCAGTGATTATTATTGTATCTAATGCTTTCAAATACAAACTGCTCAGTTCATCAATCAGCTCATATTTCTGGCAATATCCTGCATATTTAAGCAAATTATTGGTTTCCGCTTGAATATTGTAAAGAATTGTCGGATCTTCACCAGATTTTTTTAACATTTCAATGTATTGTGTCTTTTTTTGATTCCAAAGCTGATGGATTTGTTCATGATATTGTTGTTCTGTAATCGGGAGTCCCATCTGCACTGCGGCGGAGGCAAAGAGAGGAAATAATATTATAAAACAAAACATGAGAAAAAATATTTTTCTTTTCATTTTGTTTCTTCTCCACAAAAAATTTTGTTGTAAAATGTACGCAACATTCTAATTACAGATTTTTAAGCCGCCATTGGTTTTTTTATATTGCTTCTTACAGGCCGGACATTTTAATTTTTCAGAAAGTTTCTCACCGCATTCACACATCCAGCCGGTTTGTTTTGCCGGATTGCCAATCATTAAAGCGTGGTCGGGCACGTCTTTTGTAATCACGGCACCGGCACCGATAAATGCGTAATGTCCAATGGTGTGGCCGCAAACGATTGTACAGTTTGCACCGAGTGTTGCACCTTTTTTAACTAGGGTCTGCCGCACTTGATCCATCTTTGATATTTCGGCACGGGGATTGTAGATGTTTGTAAATACCATGGATGGGCCGCAAAAAACGCCGTCTTCGAGTGTGACACCCTTATAGACACTGACGTTGTTTTGGATTTTGCATTTGTTACCGATGGTTGCGTCGGGACCAATCACAACATTCTGTCCGATATTGCAGTTTTCACCGATTTTGGAACCGGAAAGAATATGGGAGAAGTGCCACACCTTTGTGCCTTTGCAGATGGAAACGTTGTCGTCGACTATGGCTGACGAATGAATAAAAACATCCGGAAAATTTTTGTTCAAATGTTCGTTTTCCTGGATACCGGCCTTCGCCGGTATGACAGAAGGAGATTCTTTTTGTTCGAGGGATTGCTGGCAAGATTCCAGAATCTTCAGTACACGGAGGCCTTCTTCTCCAGAGGTCAATGGCGCGGTGTTGTTGGCAATGGAATCTAAAAATGCGCGGCATTCGGCTTTCAGAGGTTCTTCCCAGATATCACTCAGATCGACGGCTTTGCCCTCCACTTTTTCTGATACAGGTATACCGTTTTTCCATTTGATTTGATTGGGATAGCGCACCAGCTTTTTCTCGACAGGTTGCGTATCGTCAAAGACCATCATCCCCTGGCTGCCGATGACCACCAGCCGCTGTTCTTTGAAGGGATTAAGCCAGCTTACGAATATGTGTGCGCCTATGCCGGAAGGGAACTTCAGATTGGACATGGTGACATCCGGAATCCGCGCATGCAAAAAATTATTGCCTACGGCATCGATGTAATTCGGTTCTTCGCCGGTAATGCCAAGGATGACGGAGATATCATGCGGCGCAAAAGACCATAGAATGTTTTCCTCCCTCCGGATTTTCCCCAGTGAAAGTCGACGGGAATAAATGTATTGGAGCCGTCCGATTTCTCCGGCATTGATCATGTCTTTCATCCGAACAACGGCGGCATGGTAGTTAAGGATATGGCCGATAAAAAGTTTTTTGCCTTGATGACGTGCCAGATCAACCAATTTACTGCCTTCAGCGTGTGTTAACGAG
>CAZJYL010000336.1:0-2703 GCA_964550265.1 uncultured Bacteroidaceae bacterium | reverse complement strand
AAAGGGGGTGGCTTTCAAACAAAACCAACGCACTTCGTGCGTATTTTTTTGCATTCGCCCTGCTTTTGAACCTTTGGTTCAATGCCGGGCGAATACAAAAAACCATTTCCTTTCGGAAATGGTTTTGTTTGAGCGGCAAATGGGGCTCGAACCCACGACCCTCAGCTTGGGAAGCTGATGCTCTACCACTGAGCTACTGCCGCAGATATATCAAAAGCAAATTTAAAGGAAATTAAATATTTAAAACCGATTTTTTTTAATTTTTTTACAGACAGATTTCAGTCTATGATTGTCCACGCATAATCGCATAGCCTTTCCCGAACGATATTTTTTCTTTTTTTGTAATCAGCAAAAAGCACAGCAATGCAAAAATAAAATTGGCAATATAGCCTATGCTCGACACCATTGCGGCATTGTTTAAATTTCCGTTTCGGATAAAAATATAACCGCTGACTGCAACCGAAACAAGACCTATTGCAGAGCCAATCATATTAAAAATAACCCGCCCCGTGCCACTAAAATAATGACTTAAAATTATATTTACCGACATAGCCAAAATACCCGGAGTGAAAATCTGAACAATGGGCCTTATATTAGTAAAATCTTTGCCAAAAACAAAAGCATAAACCCAATCGGGAATAAAAAACAAAACCGTTAAAGCAAATAAAGAAAAAACTGTAGTTACCGCAGCCAGAAAAAAAGTAAGATGCGCCGAATTTGAATCGTCTTTAAGATTGGATATTTTGCTGAATTGAACCATTGCAATACTTTTTGGAAGAATCCAGACAGCCTCGCTAATTTGAGCGGCAACCGCCAAAATACCCAAAGCGGCAAATCCAAGCCATGCCTCTGTGTAATAATATGTTAGCCTGTAAGTTAATAAAGCCAGAATAGAACTTAGCTGAATCAAACTACCATAGGCAAAAAGTATTTTAAAATTATTTATAAAACTTTGCTTCTCATTAACATTTGCATTTTTTACAACAAACAATAAAACAGAAAAAACCGGAATATACGATGCATACATCGAAAAAACATAAGCATAAATTGAATTTATTCCGGCAAAAATTGTTAACCCAAGCAAAAATAAAATCATCAGAACCGACTGAAGCAAAGAAAGGAAATTGTGCAGCTTAATATTTTGATTGGCAAGCAAAACCGAGAACAAATTTTGGTTCAACGAACCTATTAATCCCAAAACCAGCACATGCCAGAACAAATAAACAGGAAAAGCATTAAAAACGTATAAAACTATTGCAACCACAAAAGCCGATAAAAACGCCCAGACATTAGACACACTCAATAAACCGGCATTGGAATTACGCGGAATAAGATAAACCAAAGCTGCACCACCCGCAAAGCCACCAACCAAATTAATAATTGTAATTGCAACAATAAACAAACTGATTTCGCCCAACGCTGCTGCGCCAAGCATTTGACCACAAACCACAACAATCAGCAAACTTAAAATTGCAGTTGTAATTCGTATTCCAAAAGTGCGCAATAAATTATTAAGCATTAATATGCCCTTTCTTTTTATTTTGTTTCATTCTAAAACCAAAAGCCGCAAATCCAAATTTATGTAGTTTAAGGTCAACAGCAAAATGATTATTACATACTGAATACGTATGTAAACCCTTATACTTTTTGCCAAAAATGTCAGGTGTTATTTCGCAATACGCTTCTTCAATAAATTGTTTAGGTGACAACTCTATAATTTTATTTATAAGCACTTTATTACCATAGTTTTCAGCATATACCTGCGTTGGTCTATAGACTTCGTTCTGCCAAAATATCATAGAGCCCCCCGACCTTGAACCATTCGGGCTAACCTTAACCGGATTCATTTCGTGCGGAAAATAAGGTCCTTCAAAACAATCAGCCCAGAAAACAAAAAGCTTTTCATTTGGCAATTGGCCTTTCAATCCACAAAAAATATAAAATTTATCATTGTATTTAAGCAAAGACGCATCAACAAGCGGAAGATTTACCAATACTTTCTCGTCAATAATATTTAATTCATTATCAACACAATACGCAATGCATTTTCCTGAATTGGCATTTTCGGGAATAACCCAGTTTTGTCCATTATGCCCAAATACGTAAGGATAAGCCAAATGATTTGATTTTTGTAACCATGGCTTTGATTTTTCTCCGCTTAATGTAGAATAAATTTCGCCAAGTTTACTTTTGTAAGAAAAATACTCTGACAGAACTATCTGTTTATCATCTAATTGTATCAGAAACGGATCGGCATAAAAAGCCTTATTCGATTTAGATGTTATTTTTGTAATTGGAGGAACGCTCAAATTAAAAGGCGAGTTTTCGGTAATTCCAACTTCCACATGCCATTTTTCATATATAAAAAGACGTTTGAAATGAAAACATAACCTGTTGATAATAAGAGCGAACATGAAATTAAGCATAGAGAAAAAACCCGGCACACGATAAATTGGTGCATTAGTGGCAGACTCAGCCGGAATAGGCTCATTATTAACAAGATACTTTTTAACTGCCAGCAACACCATGTCGTTATTTTCCGCTAAAAGACGCTGGCGCATCTCTTTCCAGCTATGCATGACTGTGATATATTCACGCCGCATTAAAACATGTCCTGCATCTAACTTTGAGGTTAATTTCTGTAAAATAACACCCGTGGTTAAGGATTTTTTGCGTATTTCGTGAAATCCAAACGGACCACCC
>CAZJYL010000335.1:0-2710 GCA_964550265.1 uncultured Bacteroidaceae bacterium | reverse complement strand
TAGTGGCTCTACAAAAACTGCTTGGCGTGGATTTGCAGGGAAGGAGATTTTTTTTGAAATTGAAACAGGCGGGCTTAATCCCGTTTATCTTAGCGAAGAATCCATTTGTGACGAAATAGAAAAGAATCTTAAGCCATTTATCAATTTTTCAAATATTGAACGTTTGTATTTTTATGGCGCCGGCTGTCATTCCGACCAGATGCAAATGAAGCTACAAAATGCCCTTAGCCTTTTCTTTTCAGATTCAATACTTCATATACAAAGTGATATGGAAGGTGCGGCAATAGGCCTTTTTGGGAATATCCCCGGAATTGCCTGTATTTTGGGAACGGGAAGCAATTCATGTTACTGGAACGGAAGCCAAATTGATTACAGTATAGCAGCCCTTGGTTACATTATTGGGGATGAAGGAAGCGGTGCCTGGATGGGTAAGCGTATTGCTGCCGATTATTTACGGGGCGTTATACCTCCCGATATTGCTGCAATCTTAGAAATTGATTATCCGCGTGATTTAAGCTTTTTCTTAAAGCATATTTATCAAAACGAATTTGCAGGAAGATTTTTGGCATCATTAACGGGAAAAATAAATCATTTGAAGGAACATCCTTATATTGTTAATCTTGAAACCAATGCCTTGGAGGCTTATTTCAATCATCATATTTCTTTATACGGCAAAAAAGATGCTCCTTTAGGTTTTGTCGGCTCTATTGCATTGAGCATGAAAGATTCGATATTGCGTTTTTGCAGGGAAAAGGGTTATATTGTAACTTCGGTTGTTTCCAATCCATTAGACGGAATACAGGAATATCTTTGCGAAGAATTATATCCGCAAAAAGACAACTGATTTAATATTTTATTGATTATAAATTAATATTATTTTTGTTGTCTAAATCATCTTTTATGAAAATAGCTATTGTTGGCTCCGGCTATGTTGGCCTTGTTACCGGTACTTGTTTTGCCGAAGTTGGTATCGACACGGTTTGCGTTGACATCGACAAAGAGAAAATTGAAAAAATGCAAAAAGGTATCTCCCCAATTTATGAACCCGGGCTTGAACCAATGATGATACGAAACATCGAAAAAGGTAAACTTTCGTTTACAACCGATTTGGCTTCGGTGGTAAATGACTCCGATGTGATTTTTTCTGCTGTTGGAACTCCGCCTGACGAAGACGGAAGCGCCGATCTGAAGTATGTACTGGATGTTGCAAGAACTATCGGGCAAACCATGAACAAATATGTATTGGTTGTAACAAAAAGCACCGTTCCGGTTGGTACTGCAAAAAAAGTTCGCCAAACCATTCAGTCGGAGCTTGATAAACGCGGCTTAAACATTGAATTTGATGTTGCATCAAATCCCGAATTTTTAAAAGAAGGCGATGCCGTTAATGATTTCCTGAAGCCTGACAGAATAGTAATCGGTGTTGAATCGAAAAAAGCCGAAGATACCATGGCCCGTTTATACAAGCCATTTACCCTTAATGGTCATCCGGTTATTTTTATGGATGTTCCTTCAGCCGAAATGACAAAATATACTGCAAATGCCATGCTGGCTACGCGTATTAGCTTTATGAATGATATTGCCAATTTATGCGAATTGGTCGGCGCCGATGTTAATATGGTGCGCAAAGGTATAGGCTCCGACCCACGTATTGGTCCCAAATTTTTATATCCGGGAACAGGCTATGGCGGTAGTTGCTTCCCGAAAGATGTTAAGGCTCTTATTAAAACATCGGACGAGTATGGATATTCACTTCGGGTGCTTAAAGCCGTAGAAGAAGTTAATGATGATCAAAAATCGGTATTGTTCAATAAACTTAGCAAGTTTTACAATAATGATCTGAAAGGCAAAAAAATAGCAATGTGGGGTCTGTCGTTCAAGCCTAATACCGACGATATGCGCGAAGCTCCTGCTCTTGTTCTCATAGAAAAATTATTACAGGCAGGTTGTTCCGTTGTTGCTTACGATCCCGTGGCAATGCATGAATCGGAAAGAAGAATCGGAAATAGTATTTCTTATGCCGACACTCCTTATAATGCTTTGGATGGCGCTGATGCCCTTATGCTTGTTACAGAATGGACCGAATTCAGATATCCCGACTGGAACGATGTGAAGAAACGGCTCAAAACTCCTTTGATCCTTGACGGCAGAAACATATACGATCGTAATGAGATGAAAGAATTAGGATTCCATTATCATTGCATTGGAAATAAAGCCGTGTAATCTGCCTTTAATTATAAATAGTATTTAATTGATTATTTTATATCGGTAATCTCCCGATATATCAATGACTATACAAGAAAATTTTATACTTTTACTCAACAAATGCAATTAATGAAAAAGAAAATTTTAATAACCGGCGGCGCAGGCTTTCTTGGTTCTCATTTGTGCGAACGTCTTTTAAATGACGGACATGAGGTTTTATGCATGGATAATTATTTCACCGGCAATAAGCAAAATGTTTCGCATTTATTGTCCAACCCATATTTTGAACTTATACGTCACGACGTTACCACTCCATATTTTGTTGAAGTTGACGAAATTTACAACTTAGCCTGCCCTGCCTCGCCCATTCATTATCAGTACAATCCCATCAAAACCATAAAAACTTCGGTTATGGGAGCCATCAATATGCTGGGATTGGCTAAACGTATTCGTGCCAAAATTTTGCAGGCAAGCACCAGTGAAGTTTATGGAGACCCTACAGTTC
>CAZJYL010000334.1:0-2714 GCA_964550265.1 uncultured Bacteroidaceae bacterium | reverse complement strand
TTGAGGCTTATGTAAAACATGCAAAAAATCGCAGTGAACGTGAACGTATGGCAGATGCAAAAGTGCCAAGCGGCGTATTTACCGGTTCCTATGCCATTAATCCCTTCAACGGAAAAGCAGTTCCTATATGGGTTGCAGACTATGTTTTAAGCGGATATGGCACAGGGGCAGTAATGGCAGTTCCCGCCCACGACAGCAGAGATTATACTTTTGCAAAGCATTTCAAATTGCCAATTGTCGAAGTAATTAAAGGTGGCAACATAGAAGAAGAAGCATTCGAATCGAAAGAAGGCGTTTGTGTAAACAGTGGATTTATTGACAATATGATTGCCAGAGATGCAATTAAAAAAGTAATTGAATACGCCGAAGAAAAAGGTTTCGGGTATGGTAAAACAAATTACCGCCTTCGCGATGCCATATTCAGCCGCCAGCGCTATTGGGGCGAACCTTTTCCTGTTTATTACAAAAACGGAATTCCTCACACCCTTAGCGAGTCTGAGTTGCCACTACAGTTGCCTGAGGTAGATAAATATTTACCTACCGAAACCGGAGAGCCGCCACTTGCACGCGCAAAAAGCTGGAGTACAATATCGGGCTACCCTTTTGAAACTTCCACCATGCCAGGCTTTGCAGGCTCCAGCGCGTATTATTTCAGATACATGGATCCACGCAATACCGAAGAATATTTTTCGAAAGAAGCCGTGAGCTACTGGAAAAGCGTTGATTTCTATGTTGGCGGAGCCGAACATGCAACAGGTCACTTAATGTATGCACGGTTCTGGAATAAATTCCTGTTCGATTTAGGCATGACACCTGAGGACGAACCATTCAAAAAAATGATTAATCAGGGCATGATACAAGGGCGCAGCAATTTTGTGTATCGTGTAAAATCGGAACGAATGGCCGAATTTGTATTATGGGAAATGATACGCAACAAACAATTGGGAGTGGAATTTAAGAAAGGATATTGCCAGAATGGATTTTCGTTTGATTTTTATTGTCCTGAAAATCATATTATAATTGAAGTTAAAAGCTCGCTGGACATATTGGAACGTCTGCCTTCATATACAGAGTTTGCCGAAAAAAACAAATGTCAGCTTCTCATGTTTAGCATTGTAGATGTTATTCTGCATACCGACGATGTTTTGGCAAAAATTAAAAAAGCTCTCAAAGGCAATCATGTTGCTCCTTTTGAAATGATAGACGAATGGGAAGAACTACCCATTTTTGTCTCAAAAAATATTTTTGGACGCGAAGAATTTTCGTTCCCTGTTCATGTTGACATAAACATAGTAAACAACGACATTCTCGACATAGACGCATTTCGCACATGGAGGCCCGAATACGATAACGCACGCTTCATTCTTGAAGATGAAAAATACGTTTGCGGATTTGAAGTTGAAAAAATGTCGAAATCAAAATACAACGTACAAAACCCCGATGACCTTGTAGAGAAATATGGTGCCGACACATTACGGATGTATGAAATGTTTCTTGGACCTATTGAGCAGTCAAAGCCATGGGATACCAAGGGAATTGAAGGCGTATTTCGTTTTGTACGAAAATTGTGGCGGCTATTTTTAGATGCTCAGGGCAATTTGCAGGTTACTGACGAAATGCCGGATGCTGCAGAACTGAAAATACTCCATAAAACTATAAAAAAAGTTGAAGACGATATTGAGCGCTTTTCGTTGAATACATGCATAAGCTCATTTATGATTTGTGTGAATGAATTGGGTGACCTTAAATGCAATAAACGCGCTGTTCTTGAACCATTACTAATTACAATATGCCCTTTTGCACCTCATATAGCCGAAGAATTATGGAGTAAGCTCGGTTATACCGAATCCATATCCAGATCCGTATTTCCCAAATGGGATGATAAATATTTAGTTGAAGATACGGTAAAATATCCTGTTTCGTTCAATGGCAAAATGCGCTTTATTCTTGAGCTGCCGGCCGATACTGCAAAAGAAGAAATAGAAAAACTTGCCCTAACTGCACCAGAAAGTCAAAAATGGCTCGAAGGCAAAACTCCCAAAAAGATTATTGTTGTTCCGGGAAAAATTATAAATATTGTAATGTAAGTCCTTATGCGGTTTTTCTCTAATTGAAAAACTGTGCAATAAAATACCAATATACCTTATTCATTTCTTTCTGGCTCACTGTTCTGAATTTAGGCTTTGAGCCATCGAAACGGCCAATTATATCTTCGGTATAATTTATAATTAAATTCACTCCTTCATAATTAATTAAAGCAGCTTTGTCTTTTGGCGTATGATATACCGGTGGTAAACCTGACGTAAAATAAATGAAAGGAGTTTTGTTTTTATAAAAACAAGCATGATCGGAAGCATCAACTGCACCTGCAAATTTTTTCAATTTATAGTCTTTATATTCCGTTTCGCTTAAAATACTATCCCAATCAGGTGTTGAACCCAGGCCAAAAATGTCAAGCTGGTCTGTTTTCCAGCCCAATCTGCCTATCATGTCAAAATTTATATAGAATGCAATTTTTTCAAACGGATATAAATTGCTTGAACAAAAATGATTTGAACCAAGCAAGCCTTTTTCTTCAGAGCCCCAGCAAGCCAAAATATAATTGTATTTGGTAAGGTTTCCCGAACTCAGATAACGAGCCATTTCCATAACTCCCGAAGCTCCGCTGGCATTATCATCTGCTCCGCTGTTTATATAAAGCACAGTGTCTTTAT
>CAZJYL010000333.1:0-2723 GCA_964550265.1 uncultured Bacteroidaceae bacterium | reverse complement strand
AAACAACGCTTTTCATCACCGAAGGTGATTCGGCAGGCGGCTCTATAACCAAAGCACGAGACCCATATACTCAGGCTGTTTTTAGTTTAAAAGGTAAGCCTTTAAACACTTATGGATTGAGCAAGCGGATAGTTTATGAAAACGATGAATTTAATTTGCTTCAGGCTGCCATAAATCTGGAAGACGGAGTTGAAAACATCAGATATAATAATGTTGTTATAGCAACAGATGCCGATGTTGACGGTATGCACATACGTTTATTATTGCTTACTTTTTTTCTGCAGTTTTATCCCGATTTGGTCAGAGCCGGGCATTTGTATATTTTGCAAACCCCTTTGTTCAGGGTTAGAAATAAACAAAAAACCATATATTGTTACAGCGAACAGGAACGCAAAAATGCAATTGAAGAATTAGGCCCAAAGCCCGAAATAACCCGCTTTAAAGGACTTGGCGAAATAAGTCCCGATGAGTTCCGGCATTTGATAGGACCAAAAATGCGACTGGAAAATGTTTTGCTTAAAAAGGAAAACGGGCTGGAAGAAATTTTAAAATTTTACATGGGTAAAAACACCCCGGACAGACAGAGTTTCATTATAGATAATCTTAGAATCGAAGAGGATATTCCTGAGGTTACTGCATAGATTATCGCAAAGACAGTTTTTTCACATTAATTATTACAATTTTCTGATAAAAAAGATTTGAATTTGCCGGAGCCCGTGCATTTAGCTTAAATGCAAAATTAATGCGGCAATGCGTGCCTTTTCTCCGAAAAATTCTCAAGCGACTAGCTTTTCTTTTGTTACTTTTCTTTTAGCAATGAAAAAGAAAAGTAAACCCCCGCTCGGCTCGAAGGCATAAAAGAATTAAAATTCTTAATTGACTTATAATTGGACAATGATGATAATTATTTATCCCAGGCAAAAATTACCAAAATAATTTCTTTGCTATTGTTACTATTAATTATCTTTGCAGCCGCAAAATAAAACGTTCTCTATGTTATCGCGTCATATTATCCGGAGCAAAACCCTGCAAGCTGTTTATTCTTATGTGGTTGGTGGCAATACTGATATCGAAAAAGGGCGAAAAGCTTTGATTAATTCAGTTGAGGATATGCGGGATCTTGTCTTTATTCAGATTTCTGCATTACTTGAATTACGCGATGTGGCAGAACGAAAAATTGAAGAAAACCGGCATAAACTTGTTCCAACGCAAGAGGATATTAATCCAAATCTTACATTTATTCAAAATCCCCTTTTGATTCACTTACGCGACAATAATCATGTTCAAAATGCAATAAACGGCTTACGCCTGAACTGGCAGGATATGAATGACAGTTTCAGAAAAATATACAAAGAAGTTCTGGAATGGGGTGATTATCAAAATTACATGAACGAAAAAACTCATAGCTACGATTCTCACCGCCAGTTTATAGTGAAATTATTTAAAAAATTCATCGCTTTCGATAGCAATTTAAGGGCTATGTACGAAGATAAAAATATTCATTGGGGCGATGATTCTGTTTTGACCGGCATAATGATTCATGCGTGGCTGAAATATTATGACCCCGATGATGGATCAACAGCTGTTTTCCCTTCATTACTAAAACCATCCGAAGGCTTGGGCGATGACGACGACAAGGTTTTTATGATTAAATTGTTTGATAAAACAATAATCAACCTGAACAAATACGACGATTTGATTGAAAAGCACCTGAAAAACTGGGATATTGAACGAATAATTGTGATAGACATGCTGATAATAAAGCTGGCTTTAACGGAAATAACATTTTTCGAAAATATTCCGACAAAGGCTTCAATCAACGAATATATTGAGTTGTCAAAAGAATTTGGAACACCAAAAAGCAACAGTTTTGTAAACGGATTACTGGATAAAATAGTAAATGACCTGCAGGCTGAGGGTAAATTGCATAAAAGCGGGCGTGGCTTAGCTTGAATATTTAAAATATAACCACAATTTTATTTCAGGAAAAGCCTCAATATCAAAAAGATATTGAGTTGCTAAAATTGTTAATAACTTATTTTAATTTAGAATCAATACAAATATTCATGTAACATCTTAAATATCACGCGCTTAACAATCATATATATGTAAAAATCAATATATACTTCATGCAAACCACATATACACAGATAGATAAAGAATGAAAATAAATTTGATTTTTTTCTCAAAAAGAAAATATGATTTTTAATTTTGCAGATTGTAATCTGATAAAAAAAACAAATTGTGAGTACAATATTTTTAGCAGTCGTTGTTTTGGCCTCCGT
The DNA here is from genome assembly GCA_964550265.1 of uncultured Bacteroidaceae bacterium. Classification (GTDB taxonomy): domain Bacteria; phylum Bacteroidota; class Bacteroidia; order Bacteroidales; family DTU049; genus GWF2-43-63. The sequence goes on along the minus strand of CAZJYL010000333.1, from coordinate 438 downwards.
TGGGTTGGTTTTTGCCATTATCATTTATGGAGTTGACCTTAAGTTTCGGGTAATAGAAGACCCAAGAATCGATCAGGTTGCCGAGCTTTTACCTGGTGCCAACTGCGGTGGATGCGGATATGCCGGATGTCGCAATTTTGCCGAAGCAATTGTAAAAGCCGGTAATATGGATAACTTGTTTTGTCCGGTGGGCGGAAATGCCATTGTTAAGGGTATTTCGGAGATACTTGGTATTGAGGCTACAGAAAGGGCACCTCAAGTTGCCGTTGTTCGTTGCAATGGTTCTTTTGCCAATGCACCCTCAAAAATTAAATATGACGGCGTTTCTCGATGCAGCTTTGCCAATACTTTGTCAAGCGGCGAAACAGGTTGCCCACACGGATGTCTTGGTTTAGGTGACTGTGTTGAATCCTGTCAGTTTGATGCCATGTATATGGA
>CAZJYL010000332.1:0-2728 GCA_964550265.1 uncultured Bacteroidaceae bacterium | reverse complement strand
GGACTTTTGCCTCGATATTCAATCTTCTTTCATCCTTATTTGTTATGAACAGGTCAATGTCTCCTCCTTTTTTATCTTCGTCAGTTCTCGAACCGAATAGGTAAACAGTAGTACCCTCGCCGAAATGCTTCTGCGCAAGTTTAGTTATGGCTTCTATTTGAAATTCATTCAAACGCATCGGGTTCGTTCTCCTTTATTGCCAAAAATAATTCTTTATTTCGACATTGATAACGTTAATTTTCTGCGCCCCTCTGTGTTTTCATCTGCGAATATCTGCGTATTCAATCTGCGATCATCTGCGTGAGATGTATTTTTTATTTCTCGCTGATTAACGCAGATTTAATCTCTCGCTGATTTACGCTGATTTATTATCTGCGATCATCTGCGTCGAAATCTGCGAACATCTGCGAGAACTATTTTTCCGGAATTTTTTCACGCTGATTTACGCTGATCTAATTTCTCGCAGATTTACACTGATATTTTTTCTGCGCCCCCTTGCATAGTGCCACTTTACAGCAGTGAATGAAGATAGTTTGCCGTATCCACAAGACCATTCCTTCTCAGACTGTCCAATACTTCATATTCATCCCAATCAGGGTTTTTCTTGTTTAACACCATTTCCTTGAAGGCTTCGATTGCTGTTTCAGGATTCAAATCGATGATGTCGATCAGAAAATTATCAACCGTTTTGATTTTCAAGCCATAATTTTCCAAAACCTCTTCAGGAAAATCTTTTATATTATTCGATACGATAACATGAGCATTCGTTTTGATGGCCGCCGTCAAAACGTGCCTATCTTTTTCATCGGGCAAATTCAAAAGTTCAATCAGACCTTCATAATTCTGAACCAAAGCATCCGGAAAGGCAAGATTTGCTTTTCTGACTCGTTTTTCTGCTTCTTCAGGCGAAACGCCTTTTCTTTGCATCACCTCTTTCCATTCATCAAAGATATGATGACTCCATTTGGGAGTATGTAAATCGTAATATGCAAACCAGAAGAGAAGATCCCTGATGATTACCGGATATATCACATTGGTATCCAATACTGCGGTGAACTTAACACTATGAATCATAAAGCCCTAATTCTTCATCTGCATTCATTATATCGATGAGGTGTTTCTTTTGTTCTTCTTTCATTTTCTGCTTATATCGAATAACATCCTCATATTTAATGCGTCTGTGTTTGCCCACTTTCGTATATTCAATCTTCCCTTCTTCCAGTAATTTCACCAGATATGGTCTCGAACATCCCAACAACTCGGCTGCCGTCTGGGTAGTTACTTCTGTAGCTATGGGCACTATCGAAACAGGCTTACCTTCACTCATTGCCTTCAAAATTTCACCTAAGAGTTTTAAAGCTTTTACCGGAAGTTTTATTTTTTCACCAGTCTCCTCAATTTCAATTTCAGCTTGGTCTGTTTTCAACTGATCAATAGCTGAAAGTAGTGGTGAATATGATTTTTGTGCCAATTTTCGCTCTTGCTTGCTTGGCTTTTTTATTTCATTTATTGTTTCCATATTTTTTGTGCATTATTTTCAATGCAAATATAAACGAAATATTCGAAACAAACGAAATAGTTGAAATATTATTTTTCTTCCGATTAACATGAACTTTCTGCGAACATCTGCATATCTTCAATCTGCGCCCATCTGCGAGAACCCATCTTTTTCTTTTCTCGCTGATTTACGCTGATTTAATCTCTCGCTGATTTACGCTGATTTATTATCTGTGATCATCTGCGTCGAAATCAGCGAACATCTGCGTGAACTATTTTTCCGGAATTTTTTCTCGCTGATTTATTCTCGTGATTTAGTAACCATTTCTTTAATCGTTGAAGTAAATTCTTTCGTTAATGCGATTAATTCTTGCGTCATTTCATGATCGAAATAAATAAAATCATCGTAATCACCACTGTGCCTTTTTTCAAAAAGAGTATAATAGATGGATGCCTGATTAATAGGAATCTTTTCGGTTTTAACGTAATGCATACCGAATAGAGTTTTCATGCCACTATGAGTATGCGCTTGAATGTCATCTTTGAGAAAGAGCACTGAGATTACATAATAACAAGCATAATATAGTCGGTTTACTGCGGCATTGTAAAAACCTTCCTGACATAGCAATTCTGCTTCTTGAATAGCTTCATCCGATCGTTGACACCTATAACCGATTAACGCATCAATGCTGTTTTTATCCATTTTTTCTTTCATAAAACGATGCCTTCATTCATAATGTTGATTTGGAAAGGTGTTTTAAACGGTCTTTTTTCCCAGTTCTTTTTCAAAACAATCATTGCGCTGATAGGAATACCTGTTTCCATTTCTATCTCATAAAGCGGTATAGTAATTTGCTGCTCTTCTTTTATCGATAACCGATCTTCATCGACAATAATCAGTAAGTCGATATCGCTGTCCGGCCTGAAATCTCCTCGGGCCTGACTTCCGTACACAAAACTCTGCGCTGTGGGAGCTACCCTCTGTAGCGTTTCTTTAATTTGTTTTACTATTTCGCTTCTGTCCTTCATTGTTGTCCATGTTCGTAATGAAGAATTTTTCGTTCTTCTCTATTGGATTGGCATATAGCTTTATGCAAAGATAAGCATTTTAAATTTCTTGTAAAGGCCCTGCAAAAACCGATTTGTTATGCCTTTATTTTATCGCGCGATTACTCCTTTAATCTTTCTCGCCGATTTCGCGAATTTATTTTCTCGCTGATTTACGCTGATT
>CAZJYL010000331.1:0-2729 GCA_964550265.1 uncultured Bacteroidaceae bacterium | reverse complement strand
ATATAGAGGTTGCATTTTGAAGCTTTAAGCACTTTGTTCGTCCAGTCGTAATCGGACGATATTTTATATTTCAGTTCATATAAAGGAGCGATGGTTTTTTTTACCAATATAGATTGATGGCAAACCACCAAACCTTTTAATAAATGACGTTGCTTAAGATTTGCCGGTGCTATTTTATGGCGTTCTCCAAGGACATTATCATTTTCATCAATCATGATAGATTGCCCATAAATCACATCTGCATCGGGATTAGCTTTTAATTGGCTTTCTATTTTTTCTATTGTATCATTTGAATAAATTTTATCACCCGCATTTATGAACCAGACAAAATCTCCTACAGCCATTTGCAAACCTTTGTTCATTGCGTCATATAAACCGGAGTCGGGCTCGCTTATATATCTGAAGTTTGAAGACGTAATGCAATTGTATTTACCTTCGGCAATGTCTTTTTCAAATTTGCGAATTATATCTATCGTGTTGTCTTTGGAATTACCATCAACCAGAATATATTCAATGTTGCATTTTTGCTGCATCAGCACGCTTTGCATTGTTTTTTCAAGAACATGTTCTGCATTGTATGTTATGGTAATTACAGAAATCATAAAAGCTTTACCGGTTTAAATACCATTGATATACTTTTTCTATGCCTTCTTTTAATGATGTTTTGTGTTTCCATCCTGAAGCATGCAGGCGGCTTACATCAAGCAGTTTGCGTGGTGTCCCGTCAGGCTTTGTGCTGTCGTAAACAATATTTCCTTTATATCCTACAACAGATTTTATCAGCATTGCCAAATCGTTTATCGAAATATCTTCTCCCGTTCCTATATTGATATGAATTTCGTCGGAATAATTCTGCATCAGATGCAGCAGCGCATCCGCAAGGTCATCTACAAACAAAAACTCGCGCATTGGCGTTCCTGTACCCCAGAGTATTACTTCAGGTTTGTTCTCAATTTTGGCTTCGTGAAACTTCCGAATCATTGCCGGTAAAACATGAGAAGAGTTCAAGTCGAAATTATCGTTTATTCCATACAAATTTGTAGGCATTGCCGAAATAAAATCATCGCCATACTGTCTGCGATAAAATTTGCAAAGTTCAAGTCCCGAAATTTTAGCAATGGCATAGGCTTCGTTTGTTGACTCCAAAGCTCCGCCTAACAAATATTCCTCTTTTATCGGCTGGGGCGACATTTTGGGATAAATACAGGAACTGCCAAGAAACAACAGCTTTTTGGTTTTATAAATGTGAGCCGCATGTATCACATTAAAAGCTATCATGGTATTGTCATAAATAAATTCGGCAGGAAAAGTATTATTAGCATGAATGCCGCCAACTTTTGCAGCCGCCAGAATAACGTAGTCTGGTTTTTCCGAACTAAAAAAAGAATCTACTGCTTGCTGGTTGCGTAAGTCGAGTTCAGACAAATCGCGACACAAAATATTATTAAAACCATTTTTTTCAAGAGTACGTACTATTGCAGAACCAACTAATCCGGTATGCCCTGCAACATAAATTTTATCACTTTTGTTCATCCCCCTTTAAATATTATGTTTTTTTATAAATTCCAGATCGTGTTGAACCATTATTTTAATTAATTGCTCAAATGATGTTTTTGTAGGATTCCAGCCCAGCAGTTTTTTTGCTTTAGTCGGGTCGCCCAAAAGCTGGTCAACTTCAGTTGGCCTGTAATAGCGCGGGTCAACTTCAATTAAGGTATTTCCCGTTTTCACATCAATTCCCTTTTCATTTTCATTTTCTCCTTCCCACTTAATTGAAATTCCTGCTTCGGCAAAAGCAAGGGTGCAGAATTCGCGAACCGAATGCATTTGTCCTGTTGCTATAACAAAGTCTTCGGGACTGTTGTGCTGAAGAATAAGCCACATGCATTCAACATAATCTTTGGCATAACCCCAGTCGCGCATGGCATTCAAATTACCCAGATACAATTTTTTCTGAAGCCCTAATGCTATACGGGCAACAGCCAGAGTGATTTTTCTTGTAACAAAAGTTTCACCGCGGCGTTCGCTTTCATGGTTAAACAGAATACCGTTGGAAGCAAAAATATTATATGCTTCGCGATAGTTTTTTGTTATCCAGAAACCATATTGCTTGGCTACTCCATAAGGCGAGCGCGGATAAAAGGGAGTGTTTTCGTTTTGTGGTATTTCCTGCACTTTGCCATACAACTCCGAAGTTGAAGCCTGATAAATGCGTGTTTTGTTTTCCAGTCCAAGAATGCGCACTGCTTCAAGAATGCGTAATGTCCCTATGGCATCGGTTTCGGCTGTATATTCAGGAACTTCGAACGAAACTTTCACGTGTGATTGGGCTGCCAGATTATAAATTTCGTCTGGCTGCAATGCCTGAATTATGCGTATTATGGAAGACGAATCGGTAAGATCGCCATAATGTAAATTTATATTTCGTTTTTGTTTTACGTCTTCAATCCATTCGTCGAAATACAGATGCTCAATACGGCCTGTGTTGAAATAAGAAGCGCGGCGCATAAGGCCATGAACTTCGTACCCTTTATCAAGCAGAAATTCTGCTAAGTATGAACCATCCTGCCCGGTGATACCGGTTATAAGCGCTTTTTTTTTCATATTATTTATTCTGTTGATGCGTTTGTATTATTGTTTTTATTTCGAATAAGATTAATTATGATTAAAGCAATCAGTGAAAGCATTGCAACACCGGCTATAACAGAGCCCCACAAAGAAACTTTTTG
>CAZJYL010000330.1:0-2740 GCA_964550265.1 uncultured Bacteroidaceae bacterium | reverse complement strand
ATCGCGTATTGAAATCTCAAAACGAATTTCAAACGAACTTGACATTGCAAATATATTACGCAACTCTAGTAAAATGTGGGACGGAGGTTATGTTCTGGCAGGAGTAATAGGAAACGGAGATTCTTTTATCATGCGTGATCCCTCAGGCATACGACCGGCTTTTTATTATGCTGATGACGAAATAGTTGTTGCCACGTCAGAACGGCCTGTGATTCAAACTTCGTTTAATATTCATTACGAAAACGTTAAGGAAATATTACCCGGACAGGCTTTGATAGTAAAAAGCGATGGCTCTTATTCCATTGAACAAATTATAGAACCAAATGAAGAGAAACACTGTTCTTTTGAACGTATTTATTTTTCGCGAGGAACAGATGCTGACATATATAAAGAACGAAAAAAACTCGGAAGACTAATCGTTCCGAAAGTTCTCGAAGCAATAAATTATGATATTGAAAACACTGTATTTTCATATATTCCAAATACAGCCATAGTTGCTTTTATGGGTATGTATGCGTCGCTGCTGGACTTTACCGATAAAGTAAAGCGCGATAAAATCATGGCTTTGAAAAATCCAACCGCAGATGAAATCGACAATATTCTAAGCCTGCATCCCAGAGCCGAAACAATTGCAGTAAAGGATATGAAAATGCGGACATTTATTACAACCGACAAAGACCGCGACGACTTGGTTGATCATATTTATGACGTTACCTACGGCCTTGTACGCAATAAAATTGACAATCTTGTGGTAATCGACGATTCTATTGTGCGCGGAACCACTTTAAAACAAAGCATAATAAAAATTCTTGACCGCTTAGAACCTAAAACTATTTTGATAGCATCTTCAGCTCCGCAAATCAGATACCCCGACTGCTATGGTATAGACATGGCCAAACTTGGCGATTTCATTGCTTTTCGCGCCGCCATAGAACTGCTGCACGACACAAAACAAACACATATTATAGATGAGGTTTATAAACTTTGCAAAGAGCAAATTAATAAGCCCAAAGAAGAAATGCTTAATCATGTAAAAAAAATATACGAGCCATTTTCTGCTGATCAAATCTCGGATAAAATTGCCGAAATGATTACGCCAAAAGGAATTTATGCAAAAATCAGCGTTGTATTTCAGAGTATTGAAAATCTTCATTTAGCTCTTAAAGCCAGAGGAGACTGGTATTTTACCGGCAATTATCCCACTCAGGGAGGCAATGCGGTGGTTACACAAGCATTTATTAATTTTATGGAAGGACGTAATCAAAGGGCTTATTGAAATAAAATTAATTTATCAATAAAAACGCTAAAACAAGCACGCGCCCTCATTATGCAATAATTATAATGCCTCATATTTACATACATATTCCTTTCTGTAAATCAAAATGCTCGTATTGCGATTTTTTTTCAGTTGCATCAGAAAAACTAAAAAATGAATTTGTTCAGGCTTTGTGCACTGAAATATCAAGACGAAAAAGCGAGACAGACAATAAAATTAAAACCGTTTATTTTGGAGGAGGGACACCCTCTCTGCTAAGCGAACAAGAGCTAAGCCAGATTTTTATGGCTCTTGAAGAAAATTTTTCACTTGAACCTGATGCTGAAATAACTCTGGAAGCCAATCCTGATGACATTACGCCAGAAAAACTAATATTTTGGAAATCTATTGGAATAAACAGACTCAGCATAGGCATTCAGTCTTTTGACGATGACGAATTAAAATATTTAGGGCGCAGACATAATGTTTCCGATTCCAAAAAGGCATTGGAAAATGCATTAAATACGGGATTCAACAATATAAGTGCTGACATTATACATGGTATCCCTAGTGCAGGCATCAATAAGTTGCTTACAGGAATAGAATATCTGGATAAAGCCGGAGTTACTCATTTAAGCATGTATTCTCTTACCATAGAAAAAGGCACCATACTCGAAAACAGGATAAAAAAAGGTCTTGCAGAAAATATAGACGAAGACGAACAGGCAGAAACATATATGCGCTCTGTTGAAAAAGCTGAAGCCTGCGGCTTTTTGCAATATGAAATCAGTAATTTTTGCAAGCCTGGCTTTGAGTCCAAACACAACAGTGCTTACTGGAAAGGGGTGCCATACTTAGGATTTGGGCCGGCAGCACACTCGTTCTCCGGGAAAACAAGAATGTGGAATATATCAAGCATACATGAATATATTTCAGGAATTAAAAACAAAACACCCATTACAGAAAACGAAAAACTCTCTGAAAACGACATCTACAATGAATTTTTGCTTACCCGATTGCGCATGATTAATGGAATTCAGCTAAAAGAAATGAGAGAATTATTTGGCAATATTATTACGGAAAACCTTATTAATAAAATAAACAAAGCCATTAAGCCGCAACATATTCAAATTTCGGAAAGCGCAATAGTTCTCACACGCCCGGGCATAATGTTTGCCGATAAAATCATATCGGATTTAATGATTTAAAATTGTCAAAAAAGCAAGCTACACGGCTCTTTTGAGATAAACGGAAGAAAAATGGCTTTAATTGAAGTTTTTCAGTAAAATCAGCCACTGCGGCAGGTTGGGCATACGTTAGCGTTTACACTAAAAGACAACACAATCATTAATGGACGAGCAGAAAAACAAGAGATAAAATGTCAATGCTCCTTTTTTTTTAACTCCTTTTTGATAATCACACAAATAGCCTATTTAGGGTCTGCTGAAAAAGTCTGAGGTGCGCCAGCTTTGAGGCGACAAGACG
>CAZJYL010000329.1:0-2759 GCA_964550265.1 uncultured Bacteroidaceae bacterium | reverse complement strand
GGGATAACAACGTAAATCAACAACAATCCCTTTTGATAATCTTAACTCGCCCATCATTTTAGGGATTTCCTTGTTTCTTATGGTTCCCATGTAAATATATCCGATTTCAGGTGGTAAAAATCTCCATGTTGGTTTTTCGCTTTCGGCACCAACATTTGTTTTTGTAAAAACAGCCTCGGGAGTATGACACGAAAGGCTTTTCGATTCGGTTTTGCCGTTTCGCAAATAAGAAACGGTAATTCCTCTGTTGTTTGACCTTAACAAATACTCCGAAATAAAAGCCAGGCGTGTTGGTTCATTCGATGCAGGTACATATTTTTTTAAGCGTTCAACCTTTTGCATCACACTCTCACCATTAATATCAATAATTATGTCCCCGGGTTGCAAATCGTCTCCCGTAAGCAATTTTTCGTTTAAGTAGCCTTTTACAACAGCATGATTTTCCACAAAAGTCAATTTGTAATTTGCATAGTTTCTGCCATAAAAAGCATCGTTAAAATCGCTGCTGAATTTTGGAAAAGCGTGAGAATCATTTATTCTTGTAATCATTTCGAGCACCACTTTTTGTGCTTCAAAATCATCTTTTGCAGCCAGTATTTTCGATATAAATTCTGCCGGTATATTATGCCATTCTTCTCCTATTAAATTTTTATAGGGAAAGAAATATTCTATCATATTGTAATACCTAAAAACGGTCAAAAGCCTAAACCCGTCGTCATTCCAATTAATAGACGGATAATCTCTTTCATTTGTGAAATCAACATTACTTGCAGATGTAAAAGTAAAATAATAATTACTGCTGCCCCGTTTTGTATTTCTGATTTTAATAAGCTGTGAGCTTAATTTAGTCCCTAATTCAGTAGTGTCTTTTAACCAATCAAGTTCAGGAATAAGTTTTGTGTTTGCTTTAATTTTCATTTTATTTCCCTTACCACTAACATTGCCAAGTTTATTAACCCATGCCAGCAGTGAATCGTTGCGTTGATTTTTATCTGTTATGGGTAAATATGCAGGAAGAAAGCGAAACAACTCATTATCCCAGTTGTAATTTCCAGCAGCTATAGCCGGATGATAATATTTAAGGAATCCCCAGATTTTGCAAAGCAGCGCCAAATTATCTATTTGAATTCTGTTTGAAAAATCAATTTCTACTCCGCTGTTTTTCGAAAAGGCAGTATCTGAATCAGCTTTATACTCCGGACTTTTAAGTTTTGGGGCTTTTGTATAATCTTTTCCGTCAACCAAAAGCCTGAAATCGTCTGCCCAAAGCGAACCACTACCATTCAATATTACACCCACATAAATTGTTTTTGCACCTTTACCCATTGAAAACACAGGTGTGTTAAACTCATACCAGTCGTTGGTGCCTTTGAGATTAGAAACGTTATTTGTGAAATAATAATCATTGCCGGAGCCGTCAATACGAACAAACAGCGAAGCATAACCGTCTGCTACATTTTCGGTTTTCATAAAAGCCTTAAACTGTGCCGATTTACCAACAAAATTTATGGGTATTGCATAAACAAAACAACCAAAATCGCCAGAAGTTGCATCAAAACCACGTGTCAACTCCAGTGCATTATTTCCACCGTGTTTTATTAGATTTTGAACATTGCAGGTATATTTTTCGCCCCATAATAAACTATTTTGAGGCAAAGTACTACCTGTTTCGCTCTGCTCAAAAGAAAAATCAAATACATTTTGTGCATTAATAAACAAAGCACCTAATAAGATTTGAAAAAACAGAAAAAATCTTTTCATTTTTTATGAATTAAATTATACTCTAAACTACAAACATTTTCAATTGGATATAAATGATATTACCGGTCTAAATCCAACTGTAGGCTCTGGACCTTTATATGGGGCAACACTTTCAATTCGTACATCATTACCTGCCGACATCCATGAACCGCCTACAACAATATCTTTTTGCTGAACCATTTCGGCAACATTACCCGACATGTCGTACAAACCATAATTATTTGGTTTATATGACATAACTTTAGCAGTAAAAAGATCATATCCGTCAGCCATACCTTTTGAAGCTTCGGAAATTAACTCATATTGACCCGTTTCATAATTGAATGTAATGTGCTTTTCGTTTAATGTTCTGAAATTGCACAAATAACAACCTTTTGAATTTCGTAAATACTTACCTTCCCACGGATACAAGGTCTGAGACAATCCTCCTTTTGCTGCCCAGATCCATTCTTCGCGCATAGGTAAACGAAACTGGGTGTTTGAATTACCGAGCAAAGATTCATACTTTTTTGTAAGCCATTTGCAGTATAATTCCGCACCTTCCCGCGAAACATTTACTACAGGATAATCGTCGTATGCAGGATGCCTGAAATAAATTTCAACTAACGGCAGATTTTTACCGTATAAATCATTCTGCCATTTATTGGTGTCAGGCATTGCAATTTTATATGCATCAAAATCTCTTTTAGCTTTTAAATCGGATAAAAACTCTCTGTATTGTTTATTTGTTACCTCGGTTTTTGATATATAAAAAGCCTGAACAGATATTTTATTCGAGTCTAAAATATATGTCCCCATAGGTATAAAAACAAAATCTTTCGGCATTTTGTTTGGTCTTTTATAATTTTGGCTAAATGCCGAAAGCAAAACAAATACCGTTATTAAATAAAGAATTTTATATTTTTTCATGGTGAAAATTTTTACAACAATATTAACTATTTTAAAACACTATTGTCCGATAAAAATACGAAATAATTTTTTCATATTTTTAACTAGCA
>CAZJYL010000328.1:0-2769 GCA_964550265.1 uncultured Bacteroidaceae bacterium | reverse complement strand
TCACCCTGCAAACTAAACTTATCTGAAAATTTATATTTGCAAAATATACCTAAGTTATGGCATGCCAGAGGAGTTCCTTTTGCCCCTTTTGGTATGTTGCCAATAGGAAGCGGAGCACCAATATTGAAGCCTAATTTAGGACCAACGAATAGTTTTTGTGAATACGTAAAACCGGCAATTGACAAAAACAAAAATAAACTCAAAAAACCTTTCATTATTTTAAAAGTTTACCACTATAAGTTTTTGCTTCCTCTTCTATTTTATACAAATAGATTCCACCAGGTAGATTATTGTTGTTTATATAAAAAATCTTGTCCGAAGTAGTATAGTAATTCACTAATTTACCTGAGGCGTCGAATATTGAAATTCTCTTTTCTGTATCGCCAATAAATTTGAAGAGCCATGAATTATCATCAACCTGCACACTCTCAAGAATGTTATTCTCTTCAAGACTGGAAGGATAAACTAATTCCACTTCGTCAACAAAAAGAGTGCTGCCTATACCTCCTTTAAATAAATCACCATTTTTGCTGGATGCAAAAACAATTGAAATTGTGTCAGGCGTATTTGGCAGTACATAATTAAAATCAAGATTAAACAAAGTATAGGCAGAAACATTGGCTGATGAAAACATTTCGGCGCGAGCTATTTCAACTCTTTGCGTTCCGTTCCAATAAGAAAGAATGGCATATATGGCACAGGAATCTGAAACGTTTGACGAACCATTATTATAAACCTTTGAAGTGTATTTATAATAACCTTTTATAGCAACCGGCTTATCAGTAAAAGGAACTCCACGCAAGGCCTGTGAGTTAAAACCATTGGCTACAAATTTTCCCGTAAATAAATTCCCTGCAGCAGCTACGCCAAAAATGCTTTTTGTTTCTAATTTGGCTGCATAACTTCCCCCAAAACAATCACTGGTGCGTTCACAACAAAAATTATCAACAACAGTGGTAGCTGCATTGGAATTAGCCCAAATGCTGGTAGGCATATTTTCCCAGTAAAATTTTGACGGAAACATGGAATTGTAATGATTTTCATTCCAGTTTTCAAAATTCAGGCCATCAATCTGTGTGTTTTGCGCAACTACAAAATTTAAACACAACACAAAAAAAATCAAAACATGAACAAAAGATAACGTTTTCATTGCTTTTTTTTTGCGAAGATATATAACATTTACAAAAACATGATGCGCTTTTAACTAAATTTAACCATTTGTAAACACTCAATAATTTTAACTGTTTGATTTTTAGAATACTTAAAGAAAAGCTGATTGTTATTAAAATCTTCGGCTTTATAAATGTTTAACATAGAAATCCTTTTGTAAAAATTCAAGCTTTTTATTAGTATTTTTGTAGAAAACAAAAAACATGGAAATAAAAATAGGCCTTTTTCGCAGACGCACAATAGTAGGCACCAATGTTTACATTACCACTTCACCTGATAATCTTCCGGCAGGTCTGATTTCAAAAGAGGAAAAACAATATGTAAAATCTAAAATCAAAAAAGATAAGGAAAAGATTATTTATTTCAACAGGCTTCAGAGTTTAGACATTATTGCACTGATTCCTGAAAAAATCAAGCAGGAATCCGACCTTGAAAAAATACGTCGTTTAGGCAATGACACCATTAAAATAACAAATAAGGAAAAAATTGAAGAACTATCTCTGGATGTTTTTTTAGATGAGCCTTCCTTATCGCAATATTTTATCGAGGGTATGGTGCTTGGCAACTACGAATTTATTAAATACAAAACAAAAAAAGAACCTAAAAAACATTTAAAATCAATTTTTATAAGGCAGGCTTTATTGGAACACGTTCACATTTTTGAGCTCATGCGTATGCAAAAAGCAGTTGCGTTTGCCCGCGACCTGGTAAATGATATTCCCATGGAGCTTACCTCAACAACTTTTCCAAAAAGGGTTATTGATTTCATGAAAGATGTACCCGTAAAAGTGGAAGTGCTTTCAAAACAAAAAATTGTTTCATTAAGAATGGGTGGCTTGTTGGGAGTGAATAAGGGCAGTGTTGACGAGCCAACTTTTACCATTATGGAGTACAAGCCAAAAAAATATTTTAACAAAAAGCCAATCGTGTTCGTTGGTAAAGGCATCATGTATGATACCGGAGGCATGAATTTAAAACCGGGTTCATCAATGACTGATATGAAATGTGATATGTCGGGCGCTGCCGCAGTTGCCGGAGCCTTATATCTGATTGCTGCCATGCAACTCCCCGTGCATGTTGTGGGGCTGGTTCCCGCCACCGATAATCGTCCGGGAGGAAATGCATACGTTCCGGGTGATGTCCTTACCATGATGAACGGAAAAACAGTTGAAGTATTGAATACCGATGCCGAAGGACGGCTTATTCTGGCAGATGCGCTTGCCTACGCCCAAAAATACGACCCCTCTGTTGTTATAGACATAGCCACACTTACCGGTGCTGCACATGTTGCTATAGGTCATTATGCAATTGTTGGTATGGAAGCGGGTGCAACAGGTTATTTTGAACGTCTGCATCAGGCTGCCGAAGAAGTTTTTGAGCGAATTGTCGAGTTTCCGTTCTGGGACGAATATGCCGATCAGCTTAAATCTGATATTGCCGACATGGCAAATGTAGGCGGAAGATATGGAAGTGCAATTACAGCAGGTAAGTTTTTGGAAAAATTCACCGACTATCCTTATATCCATCTTGACATAGCGGGACCGGCCTTTCTGGAAAAAGCATGGAATTATTGGCCTCAGGGTGCCACGGGTATTGGTG
>CAZJYL010000327.1:0-2844 GCA_964550265.1 uncultured Bacteroidaceae bacterium | reverse complement strand
TTACTAACTTGCACTGATTATATTATATTTTTAGTATTACATTATCATATCAATGAATAATTTCCCCGACACCAGACTGGCAAAATGGTTGATAGAAAAAGCTTCTTTTTACAATAATCATTCGTTTATTGCCAGTGACCCCATATCAATACCTCATTTATTCAGCAAAAAAGAAGATATAGAAATTGCGGGGTTAATTTCCTCCGTTTTGGCCTGGGGAAACCGCAAAGCAATTATTTCGGGCGTAAAACAGTTTATTAACTGCATGGACAATGCTCCGTTTCAATTTATTGCGGAGCATACTGAGTCTGATTTGGTTAAGCTCAAAGGATTTGTTTACAGAACATTTAATAGTTTTGATGCGGTAACTCTGTGTCAGGGTTTACAATATATCTACCGCCAAAAAGGAGGGTTGGATAAAGTGTTCTCGGCTCCAATTCAGCAAAATGCCGACAGCAACGCCTTTGATGCCATAGAAAATTTCCGTAGCGTAATTTTTGAAATTCCGCACGACAGGCATTTCGAAAAACATATCAGCTCGCCGGCTCGCGGCAGTGCCGCAAAAAGACTTAATATGTTTTTGCGCTGGATGGTAAGACGAGATGATAAAGGAGTTGATTTTGGATTATGGACCGATTTTTTTCCAATGAGCAAACTATTGATTCCGCTCGACGTTCATTCGGCTTCTGTTGCCCGGCAAATTGGCTTGTTAAGCCGTAAACAAACCGATGCCAAGGCGGTGATAGAAGTTACCGATAAATGCAAATTGCTCGATTCCGGCGATCCCGCCCGCTTCGATTTTGCATTATTTGGAACAGGTATTAACGAAAAACATTATTTTTGACGATAATATGTTTTTTATTTTAAGTAAAATATTGGCTTTTTTGCTTAGTCCGCTTACGTGGATTATAGCATTGGCGGCTCTTTCGCTTTTTTTGAATAACAAAAAATTAAAAAAACGCTTTCTTATAGCCACTTTAATTACCGCATATTTTTTCTCCAATACGTTTATAGCAAAGGAATTTATGCGGATGTGGGAACCTAAGCCCGTGTCGGTTCACCAAATAAAAAAGAATTACGATGTGGTTATCGTTCTCGGCGGCGGAATAATAACTCAGGATGCACAGAATAAAACCTTAACTTTCAGGAATAACCCCGACCGTATTATGCAGGCTCTTTGGCTTTATGAAAACAACAAAGCCGATAAGATTTTAATTTCAAGTGGCTCAGGTTCAATGCAATACCCCGATATGCTCGAGAGTGTTTTGCTTCGTGATTTTCTGGTGGATATAGGCGTTCCACGGCAGGATATTTTGATAGACAGTGTATCAAACAATACTCACGAAAACGCCGTTAAGACTGCCGAAATTTTAAACAGGGAATATCCTGACGGCGGTAGTTTTTTGTTGATTACTTCAGCTTCGCACATGATGCGCAGCAAGGCGTGCTTTAAAAAAGCAGGAGTGAATGTAGATACGCTTCCGGTGGATTTAACCGCAGGCGATCGTAGCTGGTATTGGATGAATTTGTTGCTGCCAAATACCGAAGCTTTGAAAATCTGGAATGACTTATTGCATGAGTTAATAGGTTGCTTAACCTATCGCATTATGGGCTACATCTAATAAAATAACTCTTCACTAACGCCTGATAATCAATTTTCGTGTGAAATGCTGTCTTCCGTCAACAAATAAAGAGTAAAAATACACTCCTACATTATAGGTTGACAAGTCAATGCTTAATTTATTGTTTTCGTTCTGCAATTCAACACGATATATTTCGCTGCCAAGTATGTCGGTAATTATGAATTCAGCCGAGCCTGCCCCTGCAATATTGTAGCTAAAGTTAACAAAACTACTTACCGGATTGGGATAAGCATTCGAAAATTCCACAACGGGAATATTATCGTTTACTGCTGCCATGTTGTTGTCGTATGCGGCACTAAAAGATGCAGGGTCGTCAACATTACTTTTATTATTTGCAGTTATACCTTTGGGGTCGGATTGCGCAAGGCTTTGCGCAATGCTTTGCGATAAGGAAAACGCCACTAAAAAAACGATAAATATATATTTCAACATGATTGTCAGTTTTAAATTTTGTTAAATATAGCAAAAAACACTCCAAAAAGCAACTATTTTTGAATTTTTTCGATAAATCGGCAAAATAAAAATGCGATAATTCTGTATATTAAAATTAAAGTATTAATAAAACTGCATGTTTTTGCGACATAAAATAAAAAGCCTCTTTAAGAGGCTTTAAAAATAACTTTATAAATTTAACAAAAAGCTTAATTAAATTACTTAAGTAATTAATGAGCAACGATTAATCGTTTGGTGCTTGTTGTTTTGCCGGCATAATAAATAGTGTAGAAGTAAACTCCATTGTCGAAATTGCTTAAATCAAGCATAAAATTATCAGAAACCGAAGAACGGAATACTTCGCTGCCGCTTGGCGTGAAAATAACCAATTGTGCATTTTCGCTTAAAGGCTTTTTAAATGAAAAATTAACAAACTCATTAGCCGGATTTGGATAAGCAGTAATGTTTACAATATTGTCGATATCGTTTACTGATGCTGTACCTGAGCCATATACAACATTCACGGCAACAGAATCGTTATGGTCTGCCGAATTAAAGAATGTGTAGCGGATTGTTGACATGCCAATAAACCCGTTTGGCATATAATCGCCAGAAAAACCTGATGAGTTGGTTTCACCCGCATTTATGGTTAAGGGATTTGGCGAAACAAAAACCATAGGGCTGTAGCAAGCTCCCCAGCAGAAAGAATTTTCGGTACCGCTTAAAATATTTATTTCGGTTTTCTTTGCCAGAACATCTAAATTGCTTT
>CAZJYL010000326.1:0-2858 GCA_964550265.1 uncultured Bacteroidaceae bacterium | reverse complement strand
GCTTTTCTCCATATACAGTTATACTAAAAATGATAGTTGGTTTTGAATTGTAAATCGCTATTTCTTCGTCCGTTAAATAATTTTTCAAAATATCATTAGGTACAATAATGGGTTTCTCTTTTTGTAGTGTGATGTTTTTAAATCCTGCATCTTTAATAATTTGCAGGTAATCTTCTTTTTGAATAGCACTTGCCACGCATCCAGCATACATTTCGGCTGCGTTTTTGATTTTTTCTGGTAAATCTCCAGTAAGTACAATATCCGAAATACTAAAATGTCCGCCAGATTTTAAAATTCGGTAAACCTCACTAAATGCTTTTGGTTTGTCAGGCACGAGATTCATCACACAATTGCTTACCACTACATCAGCAAAATTAGCGGTAATTGGAATTTTTTCAATATCACCTAAACGAAATTCTACATTATTAAAATTTAGTTTTTCGGCATTCGTTCTTGCTTTTTCTATCATCGCTTCGGTAAAATCAATTCCGATAACTTTTCCTGTTTCGCCTGTTTCGTGCCTTGCCACAAAACAGTCATTTCCTGCACCGCTTCCCAAATCCACAACGGTATCACCTTTTTTTATTTTGGCAAATTCGGTTGGCAATCCACAGCCTAATTTCAAATCTGCATCGGGATTGTAGCCTTCTAAATGTTCATATTCGTCATTCATTATGTTATAAACTTCTGTGCTACAACCACCGCTACCACAACAAGAAGTAGCATTTGTTTCGTTGTCCTGTAAAGCAATTTCACTGTATTTTTGCTTTACCATTTCTTTGATTTGCTCGTTTTTGTTCATTGTTCTTACATTTTTTTGATTTAACAACATATATTTCCTTGCTTATTTAATTTGGAGTGGAAACTTGAAAAATAGTTATTTAATTTTTCAATTCCTTTTTCATCAACACAATAGCAAATCGTATTTCCTTCAATACTGCCTTTGATTAAGCCTGCATTTTTTAATTCTTTTAAGTGTTGTGATACAGTAGGTTGTGCCAGTGGCAATTCATCAACGATGTCACCAACAATGCAGGCGTTAATTTTTAGTAGATGTTCCATAATGGCTACTCGTGCAGGATGTCCTAATGCTTTAAATATGGTTGCCATTTCTTGCTGACTTTCTTTATAATCATTTTTCATTTTATTGTTTCATTTATTCAAATATTGCAAAATTACGATAAATATTTTAAAGGTAAAACTATTATGTTGAATTTTTTGAAATTATTTTCTATGGAACGAAAAATTTTGTTCGGATGGGTTTCTTTTGGAGTTGCTGATAACGGTTGAGGCTATGAGCAGTAAGGGATTGCGTGCTACTTTCCTGTCCGCCTACACCGAAGTTTGAGCGGGGCAGAACGCTTGAATTACCACTGAAACCCTTATTGCATATAGCCTTTGTTACCTTGCGTTATTATTTCAATCAGTACGTTTGAATAACATAAAATATACTTAAAGTTGAATACGCTGGTGTTATTCCATAAATTTCATCTTTCAGTTTAGTTACTGTACGGAAATCAAATAGTGTTCTTAGACCAAACCGATGTCCTTTACCTTCTTTATTAGTCGCAGTGTAAATTATTTCAGCAATCAGTCCGTATTTTATATAATCGCTCATAAATTCCTCTGTCGGGGAATATTCTGTGTTTATTTGATACAAATTAGGAAACATTGGTAATGAAATATATCCGCCTATGTTCACATCTACGGCTTTATAAAATTTATCTGTTAAAGAATTATAGTTAACAGGTATACGAGTTCCTATCATTAATGGTAAAGACAAGTTTATTTCGCTAAATTGAAATTGCGTTCCATTTGTATCTGTCAAATCTGTATAATTAGAATTTAACAATAAACCTGTCTTGAAATTAAATATTAATTTTGGGTCATTCAATATATTCGTTGAATTAAAATACAAACCAAAATTAAAAGTAGGTCTTCGTTCATTCGTGATTACCGTATAGTTTCCAAAATTAATATTTTGGTTGTCTACCCAATGAGTTCCTAACCCAAAATCTAATGTTGTAAAAGATTTTTTTAGAGTGTATGGGTCACGCAAAGTGTCTTGGGTATAGCCAAAATAACTTATACCTAAGATTAAAATTGTCAATAATTTCGTTTTCATTTTAATTTATTTTTTAGTTAAACATTCAAAACATTCAATTTTGAGGCGATATTTATTTTCGTACAAATATATCAAGAAATAAGTTTCCATCAACGTCGTTTTTTCTATAATGCAAGGTAACGGACAGCGGTATGTTTTTGTTGCCGATTTCGGAGCACGTCACTGTCAAGCCACGATGAAGTTTGAAGCGAGCCACAACCTTTCAAATTAGCACTATCTCGGCAATAAAATATACCGCATGTTACCAACTGGGCGTTCTTGTCTGTCAATGGTTTGAGATTATTTTTCAATTCAATCATTCCTTTTTTCTCTGTCTTAAAAGATTTAGTTTTTTTAGTATCGGCAAATTTAGCGTTGGCAGACAGACAAGCTCTATGGCAGGTTTTGGTTTAGCGTTGGCTTGTGCGACCTGACATTGTGCTTGGCATTGTGGGTCAGCTATTTTTTATAAGTCTTTTTGCAATTGATTTTTTCCTTTCCTCGGTCAAGCTATTTCTGTCCTGTAATTCTTCCCAAGTAATTTTTATCATACCATTCGTAAGTTTAACAGAGTAATTAAAATCATTGGTGTCAATGGCGTGCATTACATATGAACCAATTTCTTGATTATAAAATCTTGCCTGACTAAGAACTTGATTAATTTCTGATTGTCCGTAATTTGCTGTTGTCATATTTTATTTATTAAGTAACTGTCTAAGTTTTATTTTCTAATTCTATTAAGCATAAGCTTAAT
>CAZJYL010000325.1:0-2958 GCA_964550265.1 uncultured Bacteroidaceae bacterium | reverse complement strand
AAACGTTGATAATTCCTATTTGGGGCGTGATTTCGAGAAACATTTTGCTAAAGACTTTGACTATTACACTGTTTTTTCGTTATGGGACACCTATCGCGGTTATCATCCTTTGATGAGTATAATTGACCGAAAGCGTACCCGTGATTATGTTTTGACATTTTTAGAACAATTTAAGCAGGCGGGACTCCTCCCTATATGGGAATTTGCGGCAAACGAAACATTTTGCATGATAGGTAACCACAGCATTCCTGTAATTGCTTTTGCAATATTAAATGACATAATAGTTGACAGCGATACGCAAAAAGCACTTTTAAATGCCATGGTTGTTACGTCTAATGTGCCACGAAGCGGAATGGATGTATATAAAGAATGCGGATATATTCCATCAAACAAAGAGTCCGAAAGTGTGTCAAAAACACTTGAATATGCTTACGACGACTGGTGTGTTGCTCAGGTAGCCAAAAAACTGGGAGATAATGCCGTTTACGAAGAATTTACCAGACGTGCTCAGAGTTTCAAAAACATATATAACCCCGAAAATGGTTTCCATGCACCAAAAGCCAATGGTACATTTTTGAAACCATTTGACCCAAAAGAAGTTAATTTTAATTACACCGAAGCAAACGGATGGCAGTATAACTTTTATGTACCGCAAGACGTGCAGGGTTATATTAATTTATTGGGAGGAGAAAGTATCTTTGAGGCTAAGCTTGATTCGATGTTTGAGGCAGATTCACAAACCACGGGGCGCGACCAGAGCGATATTACCGGTTTAATAGGACAATATGCTCATGGAAATGAGCCAAGTCATCACATGGCATACCTTTATGCATGGACATCTGCACCATGGAAAACTCAGTATTACTGTGATTCAATTTTAAACAACCTGTACACAAATGCTCCTGACGGGCTTTCGGGAAACGAAGATTGCGGGCAAATGTCGGCATGGTATGTTTTAAGCGCATTAGGCTTTTATCCGGTTAATCCTGCTGACGGCATTTTTGTTTTTGGCTCTCCACAGCATAATAAGGCTGTTTTAAACCTTGAGAACGGGAATACTTTTAAAATTAAAACGCTTGGCCGTAGCGAAAAAAACAAATACATAAAGTCAGTTACGCTTAATGGCAAACCTTACACTAAAAATTATATTTCCTATGCCGACATTCTTGCGGGAGGTGAATTGATTTTTGAAATGGGAAGCGAGCATAGTCTTTTTGGAACCAATGTTTCAGATCGCCCGACATCAAAAATAAGTAATCATTTAATTCAGCCATTGCCTTATGCTGATTTAAAGAACGGAAAAGTGTTCTCGAAAAACAATGTAGTGTCGCTGCATTCGGCTACTAATGCCGATATAGAATACAGAATTTTACCTGGCGGCAAATGGATTTTGTATAAAAAGCCTTTGAATTTTAATAAAACTACGTCAATTGAAATTCGTAATGTCGGCGATTTGCAGACAGACGAGGTGCATATAATTAAGAAAAACATTCGATTAAAAGTAGAATTATTTCAGCCTTATAATTCACAATATACGGCAGGAGGACCAAGTGGTTTGGTTGATGGGCAGCGTGGCGGAAAAGATTTCAGAACCGGAGGTTGGCAGGGATACGACGGAACTGATTTTACGGCTGTTGTATATCTCGGCAAAAAGCAAACAGTTAGTCGTCTTACATTGGGCTGCTTGCAGGAAGCACGCTCATGGATATGGATGCCAACGGTTGTTGAGTTCTATTATTCCAATGACGGAATAAATTATACCAAACTTGGTGCTTTAGGCCACAATATTCCCGACACCGATCTGGAGGCTTATTTAAATGATTTTACCCTTGAATTTAGTCCGGTAAAAGCTCGATACATAAAAGTATTTGCTAAAAATTACGGAGTTTGCCCCGATTGGCATTTGGGTAAAGGAGGGAAGGCGTGGATTTTTGTTGATGAAATTATTATAGAGTGATTGGCCATTTAGGTTAATACTTTAATTCCCATGCTGTATAATTAATTTAGATGCTTTCATAAAGCATTTCAAGATGTGATTTATATCTTATTTGTAAAAAACACGCATCAAATTTCTTATATTTACATTATGAAAGAGGAAAGCTTGTATAGGCACGAAAAGCAGACCAGGCTTGTTGTATTGCTGACGGCAGTTACAATGATTGTCGAAATCATTTTTGGAGTATTAACCAACTCCATGGCATTGCTGGCCGATGGCATTCACATGGGTTCTCATGTATTGGCAATCGGATTAAGCTGGGTTGCATATGTTGTTGTTCGCAGAATTTCCAAAAACGAAAATTATAAGGGTAAAGAAAACCGCATACTTTCATTATCGGGATATACCAGTGGTTTATTTTTATTGTTGTTTGCAATAGGAATAGCATGGAGCGCAATAAACAGAATTAGTAATCCGATAGAAATTCATTTCAGGGATGCTATAATCGTTGCTTTTGTTGGATTGTTTGTCAATATAGTCAGTGCATTTTTGCTTCATCACGACCACAAAAAAGAAAAGGATTATAATTTGAGGGCAGCATATTTACATGTTTTGGCTGATGCCCTGACAAGTGTTTTGGCTATAGGCGGACTGTTTGTTGCAATGTTGTGGAATATTGCATGGGTTGATGGGGCTTGTGCGTTAGCCGGGTCAATTATTATTTCACGATGGTCTGTGAAATTAATTATTCAAAGCGGGAAAAGTTTAATTTGATTATTTTAATGCTTAAATAAGATTTTTATCAGGTGTCGTAAACTGATTTTAATTAACCATTTACTAAACAAATAATTTGAAAATTCAGCTATTCAGAGTCTGATAATCGGGTATGTTTTGTATTAAAGATATTTTATTTTCCGAAGCAGATAATTTATATAAAAAGTGGCTTAATCCATTTGAAATCAATATATAAAAGTTTTTCAAAACAGAGCACCTCTATCTTTTTAGTATATTCTTTGACAGAC
>CAZJYL010000324.1:0-2986 GCA_964550265.1 uncultured Bacteroidaceae bacterium | reverse complement strand
CTAACATAGTATGCATCAATAACGAGTGGATTGAACCATTTTGTATCCAGAACATTAGTCGGAACAGCAGCCACAATATCGGCTTGATACCCGGCTTGCCTGAGCATTGAAGCCAAGAGAATGGTTTTTTCGATTTCTGTTCCGGAAAGAGATTCCCAAACCTCAGCAGGTGTCCTGAATTTAAATGCAATGACAGAGGAGGGAATTTTCAGATAAGATAGCTCGTTGATGACCAAATTTCTTATTTGAATGATTTTTTTAGAATCCGATGCATCGCTTGCTTTGATCTGATCAATACGAGCCATGGCAGTATGAGGAAGTTTAGTATCAGTAAAGGCAGGCTGATTGCTGAAAAGCTCTAAGCTTCGTTGTAAAGATAAAGAAGTAGAAAAACTCAAATAAGGAGAATAATAAGAATCTTCAGGCATGTAGATTTCATGAGGATTTGCTGCAACTTTGCCAAAATTCCATGTATAAATCATCATTCCTTTTGCAAAGGATACTTCTGGACTAAGCCTCAAATTCAACATTTTATAATTCAATATCGTACCTTCAGGAACCCTCACGATTACCTTGTACGATTCAACCGGAACTGGAAAGGAAAGAATCTCCTCGCCCATCAAGTAAGGCATTCCTGTGGGTTGACTCACGAGATTATAATCGAATTCGATAGTAGCACCCACCTCGAGACCTGTATGCGAAACTACCATTTCCCTCAAATGATTGTAAGCCGCACTACCGCTGGCAAACCTCGGTAATACCTCATTAAGGGCATTGAGAGGAGAATCTACTTTCTTACCATCAGCCATTATAGTACGCGACTTATTGACTTTCAGCCTCTGAAATTGAGGATTATATACGATGAACGATTCCCCGAAATACCTCTGAAATGCCTGATGCGTCAATAGTTTCATCGAAGAAGAATAGTGATAATCTACGCTACCCTCTTTCGAAAGCGTATATTCTTTGATAATGTAATTGTAAATGGCATCATAGGCTAATTCCTGTGCCGTACAAAATTTTCCGGCTACGACTACCAGAAATACCAACATCCATCTAATTCTAATTTTTATCATATTTATCTTCTTTAGTTCTTTTCGTCTGTTATGCGAGACCTCACTAGCAATTTTACAAGCCTGTTCAGAAATTCTTTATAACCATATTTCCGGAAAGAATGATTGACAAAGAAAGGACATTTTATCGAAACAGTGTGTAAAAACTAAAGCAAAATCTATATCAGGCTTAGTTTGAGCACCTAAATCTCAAGTCAATTACATCCTGCAGTGATTTGCTGACCACATTTAAATAGGACAAGTTCGGATTGAAAAGAATATCTATCGATTTCAAGATAATCATTTTCAGCGCATCTCGAATAAAATGATATTTGAGGCTCTATTGAAAAAAGCAAGACGTAAAATGGTCAATTCTTAACTTTTGGGTTTGAATCCAATAGTGTTTCTTTCCTTAGGTTGATCCGGTTTTACGATTGAGATTACACTTTCCACATCTTCTAAACGTATAAGCCGTAAGTCATCAGGTGAAATTTCCGTCATTTTTGCTACTCTATCGCTTTGGGCTTGTATAACTTTTTCGAAGAGATTTCGAGCAAAGCGTCCATTGCCAAAATGTTTATCTCGTGCTTCCCAAACGTCGATAAAATGCCCTATCAGGCGCTGTTCAGCAGCAGATTCCAATGTCATGGCGCGTTTTTTTACAAAACCTTCAAAAATATCCATCAGCTCATCTGGTTTATAATCTACAAAATTAAAATAGCGATTAAAGCGAGATTTTAGGCCAGGATTCGTTTCTATAAGGTCTCTCATTTCATCGGGATAGCCTGCCAGAATGACAACAAATTTATCGCGATCGTCTTCCATCCTTTTTAGGATAGTTTCTATGGCTTCTCGACCAAAATCATTGCCTTGACCGCCTTTAGGATTGAGAGCGTAAGCTTCGTCGATAAATAAGATTCCGTGCATGGCTGAGTCAATCACTCTTTCTGTTTTTGGCCCGGTATGACCTATATATTCACCAACCAAGTCGTTGCGTGAAACTTCCACCACATGTCCTTTGGGCAATAAACCTAAAGATTTGTATATTCGTCCAATTAAACGTGCTACTGTAGTTTTTCCAGTTCCCGGAGGTCCTTGGAAGACAGCATGAAGACTCAAGCTTTGAGTTGTCATTCCTTGTTCGGAGCGTAATTTTTCAACTCTGATATAATTTAAAAGTTGTTCAACATCTTTCTTAATATTATCGAGACCAACCAGTTTATTCAATTCAGCCATTATCTCGTCAAGGCTCTCAGAAATTTCCTCCTGATACTCGTCGGCAATAGCTTTATTGATATCCTCAAGCGTGATAGTGCATAAATCCTGATCAGTAATTTGCTCCATTTCGGCCAAACGAGCCGATTGCAATTGTACGACTTCTTCAAAAAGATTTCTCACCAAACGGGCATTCCCGAAAGTGTCGGTTCTTGACTGATACACATAATTCAAATATTTCGAAACCTTTTCCATAGCCTCGGGAGCAACAACAAAATGGGCTGATTCAGCGATACGTCTAAATATTTCGAGCAGTTCGTCTGGTGAATAATCATTGAAAGTAAAATATCGATTAAAACGATGCTGAAGACCTGGATTCGACTGAATAAAACGGTTCATTTCGTTTGGATATCCGGCAACGATAATTACAAGTCTATCACGTAAATCTTCCATGCGTTTCAAAATAGTGTCTACGGCTTCCTGACCGAAATCATTCCCTTTACCTCCTTCAGGGATTAAAGCATAAGCCTCGTCGATAAAAAGAATTCCATCGAGGGCGCTATCAATTACTTTATTGGTTTTTACGGCGGTTTGCCCTATGTATTCTCCCACTAAGCCCGAACGATCCACTTCTATGAGATGCCCACTGGTAAGCAGCCCCATTGATTTGTATATTTTTCCCAGCAAACGAGCCACGGTAGTTTTTCCTGTTCCCGGAG
>CAZJYL010000323.1:0-3014 GCA_964550265.1 uncultured Bacteroidaceae bacterium | reverse complement strand
ATTATTATTAATTTTAAAAAACAAAAAAGTTGCATTTGTAACTTGAATTCAGCATGTCAAAAATATTATATCCTACGAATTTCTGCACCTAATATGCGCAAACGCGTGTCTAAATTCTGATACCCTCTGTCAATCTGCTCAATATTATGTATTATACTCTTGCCTTTGGCCGATAATGCTGCAATCAACAATGATGCCCCTGCGCGAATATCGGGAGACGTCATTTCGATACCTCTTAATTGCGTTTTTCGTTCTAAACCTATAATAGTGGCTCTGTGCGGGTCGCACAAAATAATTTGCGCTCCCATGTCAATTAATTTGTCAACGAAAAACAAACGGCTTTCAAACATTTTTTGATGAATCAAAACGCTACCTTTAGCCTGAGTTGCAACAACCAGTACTACTGAAAGCAAGTCAGGAGTAAATCCGGGCCATGGTGCATCGGCAATTGTCATTATTGAACCATCACGAAATGTTTCAACTTCATAAACATCGGTTGACGGCACATGTAAATCATCTCCAAGCTGATTAACAACAATGCCTAATCTGCGGAAAACATCCGGAATAATTCCTAAATCCTTTACCGAAGCATTTTTTATAATAATATCACTTTGAGTCATTGCAGCCAAACCAATAAAAGAGCCAACTTCTATCATGTCTGGCAATAAAGTGTGGCTTGCGCCGTTCAATTTATCAACACCATGTATTGTAAGTAAATTAGAACCAATGCCTTCAATCTGAGCACCCATATTAACAAGCAATTTGCAAAGCTGCTGCAAGTATGGTTCGCATGCGGCATTATAAATAACAGTAGTTCCTTCAGCCAATACGGCAGCCATTACAATATTTGCAGTTCCTGTAACCGACGCCTCGTCCAATAACATGTATGTTCCTTTCAGTCTGCCTTTGCTACGGGCAACATAAAAGGTTGTATCACCTTCATCAAAAATGGCGCCTAACTTTTCGAGACCTATGAAATGGGTATCCATACGCCTTCGCCCAATTTTATCGCCACCCGGGCGCGGAATTGCACCAATTCCAAACCGTGAAACCATGGGACCTAAAATCATGGCAGAACCACGCAGTACTCCCGCATTTTTTCTGAACTCCTCTGTTTGCAACAAATCAATCTTAACATTATCGGCTTTAAATTCCCATGTGCCTTCAGATATGTTGTTTACTTCCACTCCCAAAAAGCGCAAAACATCAATTAGTTTGTTTACATCTCTGATATCGGGAATATTTGAAATGGTAACTTTTTCGTCGGTTAACAAAACTGCACAAATAATTTGTAATGCTTCGTTTTTGGCACCTTGCGGAGTTATTGCACCTGACAATCTGTTTCCGCCGATAATTTCAAAACTACTCATATTTATTATTTATTTTTTTCTGTATTTATTTTTCTTGTTTTTCTTACCCGACTGCCCCCATTGCTTTTGCTGCATTTTGTTGTTTTTCATAAAGTCGGTTGTATCCTGCAATACACATCCTTCTTCCAACTTTAATTTTCCGTCTGATAAAATATTAAGCTGCTCAATAATTACCTCGTCTTTCACGCTGTCCTTGTTCCATGTGAGATAAAGTTTTTTCATCGTATTGGCAATTGCTCTTACCAATTCGTTTTTATCTTCGCCCTCCTCCATTTCTACAGCTTTTTTTATCATTTTTTCGACATAACGGCCATAAAACCTAAAACGCACTTCATACGGAACAGAATAATTTAAAAACTTTGCAGAAACTTTTTTATCACGCTCAGGAAGAGGATAAGGCGAATCTACATCAAGCTGAAAATCACTTATTAAAATTAGATTATCCCATAACTTTCGCTTAATATCAGTCATTTCCTTATGCCCTTGCTGCACTGTCATCATAGCCTGAACAACAGCATTGGCAGCTTTTGTACGAGTTTCTTTATCAGGCATGGTTTTAATGAGTTCTATCATTTGCTTAATATGCCTGCCATATTCAGTCATTTGCAGATTTTCGCGCTGTGTGTTATATTCCATAGGAAAAATGGATTTAATTACAAATATCAGATTTTATTTTGATAGTAATACAATTGTTTTAATTCTCAATGATTTTTAGTCTTGCAAAACGTAACACCAAAAGTTTTTTACCCGCTGAGTCAAATTCTATTGTTGCTTTTTTATTTTGTCCTTTCCCTTCAACCTGAATTACGGTTCCTTGTCCAAACCGCGCATGCTCAATCCTTAAGCCTTCAACAATATTGTCGATATCGGTAATTTCGCTATTATCAAATATCATTGCCGGTTTTGAATCAGGTTTAAATTTTTTCTGTAATTCCTTGTCGTTGCTCAATAAAACTTTCTTTCTGAAAACATAGGAAGTTTCTTCCGCTTTTTTATCCTTTGCGGGAAAAGAATCAAATGAGTCATCTGCCGGATAGGATAAATTGTTTTTGCTTTTCAGCTTAAGTCCGTGCGAAAATTTTTGTGGTATATCAAGTAATGACGGGTCTAATTCATCCAGAAAGCGGCTGGGAGTACAAAAATTTAGCTCGCCCCATTTCATTCTCATGGCCGCATAGCTCAGTGTAAGCTTGTTCATCGCACGGGTAACAGCAACATAAAACAATCTTCTTTCCTCTTCCAATTCGGCTCTGGAGCTCATCGACATGGAGCTTGGAAATAAATTTTCTTCGAGGCCGGTAACAAAAACATACGGGAATTCAAGTCCTTTAGCAGCATGAATAGTCATTAATGAAACCTTATCCAAGTTTTTATCGTCTTCGGTTTCATCAACGGTAGTCAATAATGAAATAACCTGAAGAAAATCGCTTAATCCGGGCTTTGCACCTTCATTAGCTTGCTCAAATTCATCTTCGAAACTGCGAATTCCATTTAGCAAAGATTCAATATTTTCGTATCGGGCTATTCCTTCAGGCGAACGGTCTTCATAAAGTTCTCTAAGCAACCCGCTACCCGCAGCAATTTTTGACGCAAGCTCCCATGCAGTTGAATTGTTTAATTGTTTTTGGTAAGAATGCACCAACT
>CAZJYL010000322.1:0-3014 GCA_964550265.1 uncultured Bacteroidaceae bacterium | reverse complement strand
ATGCAGAATTAGCTGCTGTTGTTATGGGTGCTAAATGTCCTGCTATTTTAACTTCGCGTGGCGACAGTTCCAAAACAAAAACTTATTCAATTGCATTAGGTTGTTTAATAGCAAAATAAAAAATTAGTTTTATGAGTGAAACATTGGTTTTAGCTGTAAATCCGGGCTCTACCTCTACGAAAATAGCCGTTTTTAATAATCAGAATAATAAGCTTTTTCAAAAAAACCTGAAGCATTCGGCAGAGGAGTTGGCTCCCTTTCCTTCTATAACCGAACAGTACGAATTTAGAAAAAACATTATTCTAAAGGAGTTAAAAGAGGCTGATATTGATATTTCTAAAATCAAAGTGGTTGTTGGACGCGGTGGTCTTGTTAAACCTATTCCATCAGGGTTATACGAAGTAAATGAAGCAATGAAAGCCGATTTAAAGGCCGGTGTTCTCGGACAGCATGCCAGTAACTTGGGGGGGCTAATAGCAGATGATATTGCAAAAACTATAGGTGACGCCAAAGCATTTATTGCCGATCCTGTTGTAGTTGATGAACTCCACGACCTAGCAAGAATAACCGGTCATCCCGAATTTGAGCGTGTTAGTATATTTCATGCGCTAAATCAGAAAGCAATTGCAAAACTTCATGCAAAATCGCAGGGGAAAGACTATAACTCCTTGAATTTAATAGTTGCACATCTTGGCGGGGGGATTAGTGTTGGTACACACGAAAAAGGCCTGGTAATTGATGTAAATCAGGCTCTTGACGGCGAAGGTCCGTTTTCACCTGAACGCAGTGGTACGCTCCCCGTTGGCGCAGTTGCCAAATTATGCTTTAGCGGGAAATATACCCACGACGAAATAAAAAAGATGATTACAGGCAAAGGAGGGTTAGTGGCATATCTCGGCACCAATGATGCACAGGAAGTTGAAAACATGGTTAAGGATGGCCACGAAAAAGCCACCCTTATTTATAAAGCAATGGCATACCAGATTGCAAAAGACATTGGTGCAGCTGCTGTTGTTCTTAAAGGTAATGTTGATGGCATTCTTATTACAGGGGGCATTGCGTACGATAAAACTTTTGTAGAATGGATCAGGGAACGGGTTTCTTTCATTTCGCAAGTTTATGTTTATCCCGGCGAAGATGAAATGCAGGCACTTGCATTTAACGGGATTTGCTATCTTAAAGGGGAAGCTGAAGTTAAAACCTATATTTAATAAAGATTTTCAAGCCTTATATTTTGCAATATAAGGCTTTTATTTTCTGGCTATAATCAGTTTCTTCCCCAAACCATATCCATAAGTGAATTGAATTGGTTTTGCAGGCAATGTTTCATATGCCGCATTTAAGTCATTAATGTTTATATATTTAAATAACTCTATAGGTTGACTATATTGACCATACAGTTGAATATTTGAGAAAATAGTTTTAATTGTATTATACTTTAAACCGGTGTCATCTGTAAGAAGAGTTGATACTTTATCAGTGAAAACATCTCTGATTTTCATAAATCCATCATAATGCATAAGGTATGAGGCCGCTTTAAGCATGCCGTATATTTTGCCATCAAGAGACTGAAAATACTTTTTTACAGTGGTTTTTTCAAACATGGTGTTTTCAGCATTAAACGAAAAATAAATAAGCTCCTTTGTTTTACCAATGCTGTCAATTAATTGTAATCTCACACCCGGCGTAAAACCGCTTTTAGATAATGAGTCATATTGACATTCTTGAATAACCCCCTTGTCGTTGACAACAATGTACGAAATATCAATTATCTTATGTTTAGTATATGCTGTATATAACATCAAAATAGAAGTAACACCATTATATTTACTTACCCTCAAATCTCCGCTCATGTCTTTTGTTATAAAAAAGTTCAGCGATAATGATGCTCTTAAAGATCTGCGAATGTGTTTAAAAAAATCATCCGGATACTTTATATCGTCAAAAACCGGAATCAACCCAACAGGCTCCAGACCAAATAAAATATATCTTTTAATATTTGGGAAGAAAGTATTTGCATAAAGAAAATCGGGACCGGAAAAGGCATAAAACAAAGTTGCCGATGTATCTGAACCTTCGGGGAGTTCTTTCATAGCCCATTGCCGCATATGCTTAAGGTTTTTATTTTCTGCTTTATTAAAAAGTGAGGCAATTGAATCGGCATGAGTTTTCCATACTTCGCTTTGCACAACTGCAGAATAACCAGAAGTATCGTCAGGGAAAATTCCGGCAAGAATCTGGGCTAGTGATGTTATGGAGGTATCATATACAATAGCATCATTTGATATTACTGTGTCATTTATATGGTCGTTTATTTGTGTTTGACCGCCACCACATCCAACTAAAGCAAAGGATGCAAACAAGGAAATGACAATTTGTCTAAATATCGATTCAAATCTTTCAAGCATCGAACATAGCATATTAAAATGTATTTATAAGTTTAAAAACAATTATACTTAAATGACAGTTGTTTAATTAAATCGAAACAAATTTATCTATATTCTTTTTAAGGCCAAAAACAACAAGCAAATCGTCTTTTTTCATAACAATGTCATTATACTTTTCAATTATGTCATCAAAAATCATTTTCACCATATATTGCGGGTGAAGTTCGCTTTTTGCTTGCCTGAATAAAAGAAGTTTTAGACTATACGAATCTAAAGTCAAATCTTTTACTTTCAAACCAACAAAACGCTTTGGGACATAGATTTCGCAAACTTTATAATCGTCACTAATAACATAAGCTGTATGAACAAGTTCAAACAAAACAGTACTAACCGAATTGCTGGCTGCATCAACTTCGGGAGTGAAAATATGATGTACGCCCATATTCATTAAAATGCTAAAGTGGGTTTCCGAAATTGCACGGCAGCAAATACGCTTTGCGCCATTATCTTTCAGCAACGCAGTTGCGATAACACTATCTCCCAAATTTTCGCCAATACTAATTACAATGACATCCATTTCGGAAACAGGTAATTGTGCAACTGCAGAGGCTTCGGTAATATCAACGG
>CAZJYL010000321.1:0-3018 GCA_964550265.1 uncultured Bacteroidaceae bacterium | reverse complement strand
TAACGACTCTGTGCAAACATTAAATATTCCCAGTGATTTTGTAAAAAAAATGATTAATTCGGAGCGTGCCAATATGATCATGCCGCGTATGCCAATGATTATTGACAGTATTATGCCCGGATCAATTAATGCTTCGTCTCAGTTGAAAAAAGGAGATAGGGTTATTGGCGTAAATGGTAAGTTAATTCATTTTCATGACGAGTTTAAATCGGAAGTTGCCAATTATAAAAATCAGGAAATTACTTTGAGGGTTATTAGAGGAAACGAAGATTTAACATATCCTGTGAAGTTAAATGATAAAGGCTTATTGGAGGTTATGATTGTAACTGACCTGAATCGTTTCTTTAACATAGCAACAAAAAAATATAATTTTTGGCAGGCTATACCTGCCGGGATAAGTAAAGCCGGTACTAAAATATCCGATTACTGGAAGCAGCTTAAACTTATGTTTAACAGAAATGTTCGCGCTTATGAAAATGTTGGAGGTTTTATTACCATGGGGAAAATTTTCCCTGGCGTTTGGGATTGGCAGGCTTTCTGGAATCTTACGGCGTTTTTGTCTCTTATGCTGGCGGTATTAAATATTCTTCCTATCCCTGCTCTTGATGGCGGACATGTTGTGTTTGTGCTGATTGAAATGCTAACCGGCAGAAAACCCTCCGAAAAAGTCTTGGAAATTGCTCAATATATTGGATTTGCCATTCTTTTAACACTTTTGGTGTGGGCTAACCTCAATGATATCTTGCGGCTTTTTTAGCCATTGTTAACCTTTTGTAAACTGCTGTTTTTCATCTGACTATTGCGTCTTGTTAATTGAAGGTGTATTTTTGGGTTTGCTAGTTTTAAGCTTTGCCCATGAAAATTTTTATTATTGCTTTTAGTCTGATATTTAGCACTTTATGCGTTGAGGGAGCCGTTCTTTGGCAGGAAAATTTCAACACGGGGACAAGTAATTTTTCTGACGTTTCAGGAATGACAAGAAATTTCGGCAATACATATTCTTGCCAATCAGGTAATTACGTTATTTATACTTCAAGCAGCTATGCATATGCTAAAACAAAAACAATAAATGTTACGCAGGGTAAAGGAATAAGATTATCTTTTGACAGCAGAAGAGTAAATTCAAGTGCGGGAAGTATTAGCGTATATTATCTGATTACCGGGGATTGCAGCTGGGATAGGTTGAATCCTAACAATAATGGCTGGGTTTTTTGGGGAACCATAACACCGAATATAAGCAGTGGCGTTGCCACAGGATGCACAACTCAATCACTTCAGTTAGAAAGCCATGTTTGTGGAGGACAAAATATTGCGATATTATTGTATTTTCCCAGTGCAAGCAGTACAAACTGGATTTCCATAGATAATGTTGTTGTTGATGACATGGGCCCAACAAGTATTCCTGTACCAATAATATCAGGTTCTACATCTTATGTTGAAAATTTTACAACCAATAAATGGTATGGTCCCGTAAATACCGGCAATTTTGCCACAAGCGGAGTTACAATCCCTTATCATTCCTATCGTTCTTCATCTTCAGCCTATACATATTTGTGGAATAATGGATGCAACGGGACAGGAAACCATGCAGGTGTTTTTTCGGATTATTTTGCTGCGTTTTATACAGGTTATGAATATTGTAATAGTGGCGGAGCATCTCAAATAATTACAAAAGAATTAAATACATCTTCGTGCCCAAACCCAATGATTAAATTTGCCTATAAAGCTAAATATCCTTGCACAACCGGTGATTATTCAAATACTTTTGATGAAAATTACAAGCTTTATTCTCCAAAGCTTTATACTTCTATAGGTCAAGGATACAATTGGGTTGAACAGCCCGTAAATTACTATTTCCCTGACGGTTTATGGCATTTTGCTGCCTATTCGGTTCCTTCTGCAGCCAACATTAAAGTTAAACTAACCCGTGGCGGCGCATGCTCAAATCCTATAGAAGGCGTGGATCAAATTAAAGTTTTTTGCGAAGACTGCCGTATTAGTCAACTTTCCGGCGGAACAATATCGGGAGAACCTAATCCAAATCCTAATCAGGATTATACCTATTCCATAACTCCCACAACTTATGCAACATATTATAAATGGATGGTAAGGTGTATTGACAGAACTCCCCCTGTTGTTATCGAGGCAGCATGCCCTAATGGCAATGACCCTTGTATAGTTTCAGGTCAGGGAACAACGAATGTTGTTATAAATTTTGGAAGCAATCAAGAACATTACCGTGTAATGTGTATTCCCTATGATGCCCATCCGGGGACTTTAATAAATCCTTCTGACGCATGTTATGCGGCAATTAGTCTTTTCCCTGTCACCACTTTGCCTGTGGAATGGGGGTATTTTATTTTAGAAGAAAAAAATAATGGCGTTGTTCTGAAATGGAAAACTTACAGTGAAACAAATAATAAGGCTTTTGAGGTGCAAAAGAGTTTTGATTCTGAATTTTTCAATTCAATTGCCCACCTGCAAGGTGCCGGAAATAGCAATATAGAACTTGAATATTCTTATTATGACGAGAATTCGGAAACAGGAATAATTTATTACAGAATTAAACAAATAGATTTTGACGGAAATGAAAGTTTTTCGGATGTGCTAAGCATCATTAACGAAAACCCCACTTCGGGCATTTCCATAAATACTGTTTTTAATCAAGATATAACCGTTTATACCGAAATGAATATTTTGTATCCTGTTCAAATGGAATTATACGGCGTGAATGGCAGTTTAGTATTTCGTTCATTGCCTTTTACTCTTGGTGAAGGGGAATCCCAAAACTTTAAAGTTCCGCCGGTGTCAGACGGAATATACTTCCTTCATCTTTTTGGAGCTGGTGTTGATAAAAAGATGCGTATTATAAAAAACTCAAGTGAATTTTGATTTAAGGGGGGTCTTTTACATAACAACTTATAAAACAAGCAAAAAAAAGAGGATGAAATATCCTCTTTTTTTGTACCCGAGGCCGGAATCGAACCGGCACGAGTGTTACCTCATCGGTTTTTGAGA
>CAZJYL010000320.1:0-3053 GCA_964550265.1 uncultured Bacteroidaceae bacterium | reverse complement strand
ACCATATATAGGTATGGGAAATTCTACAACACAACTTACAGCAATTGTCTTAGTCAGCATATTGATACCGTTTACACAGTTACTCATTGGGCCAATGTCTCAGATATTCTTCTTGCGGCTACTGGTGTTTATGCGGGAGGTCCAGAATCTGGAGAATATTGCGACAAATTTGGAATGGTCTCTTTCACGAATCCAAGTGTTGGAGTCACAGTAAATAGATATGATACAGGTCTTCCATTCCCACTTTCATATCTTGACCCGTATCTTGATTATCCATCCTACTCAATTGAATTTCCAGCACTTACTACAATCTCTTATCCTCCCTACATTCTGGATCTTCCTGGCGCAACATTCAATCTTCAGGATGGATCTATTGGCCCGATCTATCCCACATATGTAGGTGCTCTAGTCTATGATCTGGCTCTTAAGAAGTGGGGCAAATTCAAGGGCCAGTTTAAGCAGCTCATAGAATACTCCCCTTGTAACCACACTGATGAAAAGATAATCACATATGACAACTTTGGGATGGACGCTGGGATTCTTGATACTTCAGGGTATCTCCGTTTATTTGATCTTAACCCTTCTGAGTCACTTGCGAAGTGGGGAAAGATTGGGTATTTTCGGGCGGGGTACACAAGGTCTTTAGGAATAACTGTGCACTTCAGGCTTCCTTCAACTTGCACAATTAAGCTTGAGCATAGTCTTGATGGACGCGCAATCAATTCAGACTTAACAGAAGAAACCACTGTTACCTCTGCTCTGTCAGCCACGTTTGATGTTGATGTAGTTGGCAAATGGTTTAACATTGTTCTAGCTGGGCAGTTTGACGTCCAGTACATAGAATTCCGTGCATATCCACAAGGTAATAGATAGGAGATTAAAATGGCAGGATGGAGTAATTCTACGGCTACTGGCCAACCACAGGAAAAAACAACTACCTTTGGCCCAGATAGTCAAGCTGGGATTTCCAATACAGTTGGGACTACCAATAATGCAACTTCTGGTAGCCAAGCTGGATTTGAAAGTGGAAACTCAACCACTACGGCTTTGGATCCAAATTCCCTTAAAACACTTGAGCAATTCATTACCCAACTTATGTCTGGAGGAACTGCTAATCAGAAAGGAGAGATACAAAAGCGGGATGCAATGACCCAATTTGTAACTAACTTACTTGGCTTAGTTTCCCCAGAACAAGCGAATGCTGACGCACAGGGACTTATGGGCCAGCAATTACAGAAGTCCCTAGAACAACAAATGCCAGCTTTGCAGAAAGCTATTGAAGGGGCTGGCACTTCTGCAAGTTCTATGCAAGCTCTCATTGCAAATAGAATTGCTCAGGATTCTGCTCAGAGCGCCGCGGCCCTAGGTGGGGAGCAGCAGAAAGCTTATGCACAAAGTAGAGCACAATTAGCTTCTTTGCTTGAAGCTTTTACCAGGCCCCAGAATACAGTTGAAAACACTCTTATTCAAGCTTTGAATGCTTTGAAAGGAGCAGTTACTAATACCAATAGTACTCGGTATAGTAGCAATAGTTCTTCTCAAAACACCACTGGGCAAACTAATTCTACTACTAATTCCCAGCAGGTTGCACAAAGGGGAGCTATAAATCCGGTGCAGCAGACTTTACAAAGTTTTGCTTCGCCTCAGTTGTCTGATAGGATTATTGGGGATGTCATTCAGTATAACCCAGTTAATACAGCTGGAGTTGATAATGGTGTGAGTATCAAGAATACTACCAACTCTGCCCAGGCTCCCGCTTCTTTCATTGATATAGGAAGTGGAAGTGGAACCAACTATGCTGGCTATAGTTCTGCTGATGAAGTAAGGCAGGCGGCCAATAACAAAATAGATTATGGTTCTGTTGATGCAACTGACTACTATGTGGATGAATAAGGAAATCTGATGCCAATCACTATTACCAATGAGAGCATTTATGGAAAACCACAACAACAGGAGCCTCAGAGAATCCAAGTAACTCCTAATCCTGTTGCTGTTGATCCATTTCTTCCCTCAATAGAAGCTGTTCAAAAGGCGGGTGATGCTCTTACAAAAGAGAAAGCCCTCCTAGATCTTACCAATCAATATGGGGAATTTGAGGCCCAGAAGCTCAAGGAATTTCATGATGTTTCCTACGGGCGTTTTGGTATTGCAAACCTTGAGAAACAATTAAAGTTCTCTGAGCAGAAAGACCGCAGTCATCCCATGTGGATGCAATACCAATCTGATAGTGAAGAAACTGCTAGGGCTCGCGCAGCCTATGATAGATCTCTGGCTCTAGCAGAGAATCATATCAGTGAGCTTTCCAGATCCGATCCACTAATTGCCCAGACAAAACAACGTATTGGTGGATTCGTGAAGATGCAAGAGCGTTTACTTAATACAATGCTCCAGAAAGAAGGGATTCAAAGTGAAAAAGTAGACCAGATGACTGCCATTCTTACCAAGGATAATATGGCTGCTGTTCAAGCTATCTATCCTGAAATCAAGGATGAGCGAGAGTTAAAATTAAAGGCGGCCCAGCTTATGTCAAATCCTCAACTTCGGGAAGAGGCTTCTGTCATAATGGATCCTTCTGCAAAGCCAAGAGATTTCTTAATGGCTGCGGTTCATGGAGTATCTATGGCCACTCCTTATGTTCTTAAACAGCAGTCAGCTTTAACAGGACAATCTGAGCTTGAGGTTGAAAATGAGCTTACAAAGATGAAAGCTCTTGTTGCTAATCCTGATGCCCTGATGAAAGAGGCTACGAAGTTCCTGCCACCAGATAAGAGGATGGAACTGGAAAGCCTGAAGACAAAAGGAATCTTAGCAAAGGGTAAAGAAGAGCAGGCAAGATTCCAGGCTCTTAAAGTTGCCGCTGCTATTGATATCATGAAAGCTTCCAAGAGCAACAGTCTTCTAGGTAATGCAGAGAGTTGGAAGTCAGTAGATGGTATAAGACTGGTAGATCTTCCAGAATTTGACTCTTATAGAGCAGCCAAGAAACCCATTAGTCTTGATGTTATCTATAGAGAGTTTGTTCACAATGCGCCAAAAGAGGCAAAATCTACAAG
>CAZJYL010000319.1:0-3070 GCA_964550265.1 uncultured Bacteroidaceae bacterium | reverse complement strand
CTACCCCGTTATTGACTGTGTAGTAAAAATCTAAAGTTGTTTTATTATTCTGCAAAGTTGCGGTGCCTTCAACGTTAAGAGCGCCCATACACATGGTTTGCGGGTTTATAGTTAAAGTGGTGTTGGAAACAATCGCATTAACCTTTTCTTCAAAACCTTGGTGATGAAAGTTGAATAACTTAATTTGTGACTGTGTATTTGAATCAATGGCAATATTTACCGTATAAGATTGCCCTCCTATTTCACTGCACAACCATTCACCCTGATAATTTAAACGGGCATCTTTATTGTCGTCATCATCATCATCCGGCTGGCAGGCAACTAAAAATGCCATACCTAAAACAGCAAGCATCAAAATATTAAATATACGTTTCATAGTTTTTATAACTTTACAAAAATAATTCCATTTTTGGATAAAATCAATATGGTTTTATTTATTTTTGTTAATTTATATCAGTTTAAAATTATGCTTGTTAAAACGTTTTGCTGTGCTATTCATGGAATCGAGGCTTATACCGTATCCGTTGAGGTAGATGTACAGGCCGGCACTAAGACCTTTATAGCAGGTTTACCTGATAATGCAGTAAAAGAAAGCATAGAGCGTATAAGAACGGCTTTAATAAATAATGGGTTTAAATATCCCGGTCGCAGGGTAGTAATTAATCTTGCGCCTGCAGATATGAAAAAAGAAGGTTCAGCATACGATTTGGCTATTTCAATTGCTGTATTGGCAGCTTCGAGCCAGATAAAAAGTGAGATATTATCAAAACTGGTAATTATAGGTGAGTTGTCTCTTGATGGGACAATCGCTCCTGTCAAAGGTGTTCTTTCTGCTGCAATTGAAGCCAAAAAAAATAACTTCAGCGGAATAATAGTGCCTCTTGCCAACGCACATGAAGCTTGTGTTGTTGAAGGTTTAAATGTATATGCAATTAATGATTTAAATGAAGTTGTAGAATTTCTTGAAGGCAAATCCGATATCAAACCATATGCTACAAAAATTGATTTAACATTTAATAATAACGCGAATTACTCTGTTGACTTTAGTGATGTTAAAGGGCAAGAAAATGTAAAACGAGTAATGGAAATTGCAGCAGCAGGTGGGCATAATATTATAATGATAGGTCCTCCGGGTAGTGGAAAAACAATGCTTGCACGAAGATTGCCAACGATATTACCTCCCATGACTTTAAATGAGGCACTGGAAACCACAAAAATTCATTCTGTCTCAGGTAAATTGCCTAATGGCTCAGGTCTTTTGAAAATTAGGCCTTTCAGAACACCGCATCACACGGCAAGCGATGTTGCCATTATTGGTGGAGGTACTTTTCCTCAACCAGGCGAAATTAGTCTTGCACACAACGGTGTTTTATTTCTTGATGAATTACCAGAGTTTAAGCGCACTACTCTTGAAGTTATGCGCCAGCCACTTGAAGAACGCATTGTAACAATTTCAAGAGCTAAATTTTCAGTTGATTATCCGGCTTCCGTTATGCTAATAGCATCAATGAATCCATGTCCATGCGGATTTTATAATCATCCGGAAAAAGATTGCTCGTGTTCTCCGGGTAGCATACGACGCTATTTAAGCCGAATTTCAGGACCATTATTAGACAGAATAGATATTCATATAGAAGTAACGCCTGTACCTTTCAGCAGTTTATCTGATAAAAGCAAAAGTGAATCATCTGAAGTAATTAGAGAAAGAGTAAGCAAAGCAAGAAAAATACAGCAAGACAGGTTTTCAGTGCATATCAATACAACATGTAATGCACAAATCACTCCGGTAATGATGCAAAAATATTGTAAGCTTAAACCTGAAGGCGAGATATTATTACAAAAAGCCATGGATATGCTAAAACTTTCTGCCAGAGCATACGACAGAATACTTAAAGTTGCACGAACTATTGCTGACTTAGATAATAGTGTGCAAATTGATAATCATCATTTGGCAGAAGCAATACAATACAGAAGTCTGGACAGAGAAACATGGGGAATGGTATAAAAAAACTGCCTTCGGATTGAAGGCAGTTTGCAATTAAAATTTAAATTTTTTAGTATTCCCACAAGTCGTGTTCAAACACGAATGTGTCGTTTTCAATTCTTTCGCTTTCAAGCAAAGCATCAAGATTTGTGGCATACATTACAATGTACCTATCATATACGTTTGATTCTTTAATAACATAACTACTAAAAAGACGTTTAAAGAACCAATCATCATATGTCATCCTTTGTCCGTCGTTGAATCGGTTATATACCTCATTTTTAACAAAAACATTTCTGGCTTCAGGAAAGTAAATCCAAAAATCAGCGCGTGTACCCTTTAGATTACCATCTTTGTCATATTCTTCCCTAAGCGGGCAAATACCCAGAATACGGCATTCAAGCACAGAACGTTGACTATCAAAAACCCAATCTTCTTTAAGGCGGAACATTGTTACCGACGCAACATCAAAGGCAGTTTGAATAACTGTATCCTGTAGCTGTGCTCCGGTAAATGGATCAAAACGGTCTTTAATCGTATCGGTTTTCAGAAGTATTGCTTGAACTTCTTGAGGTGACATGGGAGATTTAAATTCATCATCAGATGCCCTATACGCTGTTATACTATTTTCTTCTATTCCTTTTAAAATAGTCCCCATAAGGCTGATTCTGCCATTTGTGGGGCTCATAGGATAAAACAAAGGGTGATTCATTTTCTCTCGCAAATCAATAACACGCCAAATTCGTTTAGCAAAAAACACATCAGCCTTTCGAATAAACGGATAGGGAACCGCAACTCTATCGGTATAGTATTCTTTATCCCAAATTCTATCTGGCGGAGTATCAAAAACTTGCGCCAAAGATGCCATGGTAAAACCAAGCATTATAACCACAGAAACAAACAGCGTTTTCATATTTCAATCTTTATTGAGTGATTCTAATTGTAACTGATCCAATCTGCCTGCTACCGGTTGGTCCGGCAGCTATAATATCTTCTATCCAAAAGCGATCTCCTCTTCTTGAATTTTGAATAAGATTCTTCATTTGCTCATTCAATATATAACCTTGACCACCTATATCTATAAGG
>CAZJYL010000318.1:0-3088 GCA_964550265.1 uncultured Bacteroidaceae bacterium | reverse complement strand
AAGTTATAGAGGTACTAGGAAAACCATTTCCGGAAGATCCGATGGAACAATTGTGGGGTGCTATTTTTGCAGTATTTCGCAGTTGGAATGGTAAACGGGCAATTAGCTATCGCGCTATAGAAGGAATACCTAGTGACTGGGGAACTGCCGTAAACGTACAGGCAATGGTGTTTGGAAATATGGGAGATACATCAGCAACCGGCGTTGCATTTACTCGTAATCCTGCCACCGGAGATAATTACTTTTATGGAGAGTGGTTGGTAAATGCTCAGGGCGAAGATGTTGTTGCCGGTATTAGAACTCCTAATCCAATTAATGAGGTTGGAAAGACAGAGCACAACAAACATCAGGTTAGTCTGGAAAAAGGCATGCCTAAAGTATATAAAGAACTTGATGCCATTCAGAAGGGATTGGAAAAGCATTATAAAGACATGCTGGACATAGAGTTCACAATTCAGGAAGGACGATTGTGGATGCTTCAATGCAGGGTTGGTAAACGTAATGGTACGGCTGCCGTTCGTATGGCTCTTGATATGGTGGACAGTAAACTTATTAATGAAAAAGAAGCTGTTTTACGCGTTCAGCCTTCGCAGCTGGATGAATTATTGCATCCTATTTTGGATTCGAATGCTGAAAATAAGGCAAAAATTATTACAAAAGGTTTACCTGCGGGACCCGGCGGTGCAGTCGGTAAAATAGTTTTCACTTCAAAAGACGCAATTGAATATGCTAAAAACAACACGAATTGTATTCTTGTTCGCGAAGAAACAAACCCTGAAGATATAGATGGTATGCGTGCTGCAGTTGCCATTCTAACGGCACGTGGCGGAATGACAAGTCATGCGGCTTTAGTAGCGCGTGGTTGGGGAAAATGCTGTATTGTTGGCGCAGGTGAAATTAAAATCGACATCAATAAAAAAGTGATGGTAGTTGGCACTTCTACTTATAAAGAAGGAGATACAATTTCATTAAACGGAAGCAAGGGAAATGTTTATGAAGGTGCAATACCAATGGTTAGTGCAGCCGAAAATAAATATTTTATCAGATTCATGAAACTTGTTGACAAGTATCGTACCATGAAGGTACGCACTAATGCTGACACACCTGAAGATGCAAAAAAAGCCCTGGAGTTTGGCGCAGAAGGTATTGGATTGTTCAGGACAGAACATATGTTCTATGGAAAGGGCAGTGAAAAAGCATTGTTTGCTCTTCGTAAAATGATAGTTTCATCAACGTTGGAAGAAAGATTAAAAGCAATAGATGAATTATATCCTTATGTCAAAAAGGACATAAAAGGAACTCTTGAGGCAATGAATGGTTATCCTGTTACTATTAGAACATTAGATCCGCCATTGCATGAATTTGTTCCTCTAAAAGAAGATGCACGAAAAGAACTTGCAAAAAGTTTAAATATTTCCATGGATGAATTTTGCAAGAGAGTTGATTTACTGCATGAGAATAACCCCATGATGGGACATCGCGGAGTTCGTTTAGGAATTACATATCCCGAAATAACAGAGATGCAGGTCCGGGCAATTTTTGATGCAGCAGCCGATTTAATTAAAGCCGGTCAAAAGCCATTTCCTGAAATAATGATTCCTGTTACTTGTGTTGAAACTGAGTTGGAACATCAATATGCAATAATTAAAAAAGTTTATGCTGAGGTTCTTAAAAAACATAATTTGAAGGAAATCCCACATATGGTTGGAACAATGATTGAAATTCCACGCGCCGCATTAAATGCTGATAAAATGGCTAAATATGCTGAGTTTTTCAGTTTTGGAACCAATGACTTAACACAAATGACCTTTGGTTTTTCGCGGGATGATATTGGAGGTTTCTTGCCGGATTATTTAAATCAAAAACTACTGCCTGTTGATCCGTTCCAGGTAATTGATCGCAATAGTGTTGGTGAATTAATGAAAATAGCATGTGAACGTGGGCGTCAAACCAGAAAAGGTATTAAGCTTGGTATTTGTGGGGAACATGGTTGCGAGCCTAATTCTGTTGAGTTTTGTTATAGTTTGAACATGTCTTATGTCAGCTGCAGCCCGTTCAGAGTTCCCATTGCACGTTTAGCTGCCGCACAAGCCGCTATAAAAAAAGAAAACCCAATTAAAAACACAAATAAAATGGAAAAATCAACCCCAAAAAAGAAAGTTGCAGTTAAAAAAGCTGCTCCTAAAAAAGAAGTAGCACCAAAAGCAAAAGCTACCAAAAAAGCAACCGCACCTAAGGCTAAAGCTACAACAACTAAAAAGGCAGTAGCAAAGAAAAGCACAGCGCCTAAGGCAAAAGCTGCCGTAAAAAAAGTAGCTGTCAAAAAAGCTGCAGCGCCAAAAACCAAAGTTGCTCCAAAAACGACCACTGCTAAAAAAGCTGCAGTTAAAAAAACTTCAACCCCTAAAGCAAAAACTACTGCTAAAAAAGTTGTAGCAAAAAAATCTGCAACTCCAAAAGCAAAAACTACCGCAAAAAAAGTAACTACCAAAAAAGCCGCAACTCCTAAAGCTAAGGCTACAACCAAAAAAGCTGCAGCTCCTAAAAAACCTGTTGCAGCTAAGAAAACCGTAGCTAAAAAAACTACTGTTAAGTAACACTGTTTTTAATTTATAAATAGTTTCGACTAATTATAAATTGATTCCTTTATAAGCTCGCTGCAAAGCGAGCTTTTTTGTTTTTTATTCAAATGATACTAATATGATATTTATATTTATTTTAATCCAAAAAACAATCCGTCTCCTATAGGAATGATTGTTTTATTTTGCCACTTTAATTTATTAGCTGCTTCTAAAAAATTTTTAATGCCATTTATTTCTTTTGTTAATTTCGTATTTTCTTCAAAAACTTTTCCACCCCAAAATATATTATCTGCAAGAATTATTCCTTTTCTGTTTAGTAATGGGTAAGTGAGCTCTAAATAACGTTGATAGTTTTCCTTATCGGCATCTATATATATAATGTCAAATGATTCTATCATTTTTGAAAAGTGACGTTCTATTATTTCTTGAGCGTCGCCAATAAATAATTCAGTTCATTATTGTCCGATAAAAAATTAAAGCCGAAGCATAGCCTCGGCTTCTTTTTT
>CAZJYL010000317.1:0-3101 GCA_964550265.1 uncultured Bacteroidaceae bacterium | reverse complement strand
ATGTAAAGCCACTGTTAATCAGGTGATTGTTTAATCATGTCATTCATTACCGTTTAATGTGGAAAACTATTTTTATACACGTCGTATTTTTTTGTAATTTCGTGTGCCATAAAAAAACAGAGACAATATTGTCAAAATACTTGATAAATAGTTAATTACATGAGCGAGTTTGAAAATACAGGCGAAAAAATTGTTCAAGTAAACATTGAAGACCAGATGAAATCGGCCTACATTGATTATTCAATGTCGGTTATTGTTTCCCGTGCTTTGCCCGATGTTAGAGACGGAATGAAACCTGTTCATCGTCGTGTATTATTTGGGATGCATGAATTAGGCGTTTTTTCCAATCGCCCAACAAAGAAATCTGCTCGTATTGTTGGAGAAGTTCTTGGGAAATATCACCCGCACGGAGATTCTTCAGTTTATGACACAATGGTTCGTATGGCTCAGGAATGGTCTTTAAGGTATCCATTAGTGGAAGGACAGGGGAATTTTGGCTCAATAGACGGTGATAGCGCGGCGGCTATGCGTTATACCGAGGCAAGACTTAGAAAAATTGCCGAAGAAATGCTGGCTGATATTGATAAAGAAACTGTTGATATGCAGCTAAATTTTGATGATTCACTTGAGGAGCCAAAAGTTTTGCCTGCAAAAGTTCCTAATTTATTGCTTAATGGCGCCAGCGGTATTGCTGTGGGAATGGCCACCAATATGGCCCCACATAATTTGAAAGAAGTTGTAGATGGCATTGTGGCATATATTGACGACAATGAAATCACCATAGAAGGTTTGATGAAGTTTATTAAAGCCCCGGATTTTCCCACAGGCGGTGTTATTTACGGATACGATGGAGTTAAGGAAGCTTATGAGACCGGAAGAGGACGCATAGTTCTTCGTGG
This sequence comes from uncultured Bacteroidaceae bacterium, assembly GCA_964550265.1. GTDB lineage: Bacteria > Bacteroidota > Bacteroidia > Bacteroidales > DTU049 > GWF2-43-63. The sequence continues at coordinate 2,202 of CAZJYL010000317.1, read as the reverse complement.
CGAAGCAACTGTAGAAGAAAATGACAAACAAACTCAGATAATAATTAAGTCAATACCTTATCAGGTAAACAAAGCTGAACTTTTAAAGAAATTTGCAGAATTAGTTAATGATAAAATTATTGATGGAGTTACTGACCTGCGCGATGAGTCGGATCGTGAAGGCATGCGCATAGTGCTTGATCTCCGTCGTGATGCCGTTCCAAATGTCATAATAAATCAACTATATCAGAATTCTGCACTTCAAAGTGCTTTCAATGTCAATAATATTGCTTTGGTTCATGGCAGACCAATGCTGCTGAATCTTAAAGACATAATTAAGCATTTTGTTGACCACCGTCACGAAGTTGTTATCAGGCGTACGCAATTTGAGTTGCGCGAAGCCGAAAAGCGCGCCCATATACTTGAAGGTTTATTAATTGCTTTGGACAACATAGATGAAGTGGTTGAAATACTTCGTTCCAGCAAAGCTGTTGATGAAGCACGTGAACGACTTATGACGCGTTTTGAATTAACGGATATTCAGGCCAGAGCCATAGTTGACATGCGTTTGCGCTCACTAATCGGCCTTGAGAGAGAAAAACTGAAAGCAGAATATGAGGAGTTAATTGAAAGAATAGCCTGGTATAAAAAAGTCTTGGAAGATGTTTCTCTTAGAATGCAAATCATTAAGGACGAGCTTCTGGAAATTAAAGAAAAATATGGCGACGAGCCTCGTACAGATATTATTTATCAGGGCAAAAATTTCCGTATAGAAGATACAATTGCTAATGACAGTGTTGTTATTACCATTAGCAAAATGGGATATATCAAGCGCACTTTGCTTTCTGAATACCGTACCCAAAACAGAGGCGGCAAAGGCCTTAAGGCTAGCAACGTGAGAGACGAAGATATACTTGAAAATTTATATATAGCTTCTAATCACGATTATTTACTTGCGTTTACAAAAAAAGGAAAAGTATTTTGGCTGAGAGTTTACGAAATTCCTGAAGGTAACAGGTCTAGTAAAGGTCGCCCGGTTCAAAACCTTCTGGCAATTGAAAACGATGACAAAATTCAAACTATAATTAATGTTTCCGATTTAACAGATAAAGAATACGTTGACAATAATTATATTATTCTTTGTACTGAACAGGGGATTATTAAAAAAACCAGTTTGGAAGCTTATAGCCGTCCACGACAAAACGGAATTAATGCTATTGGAATTCGGGAAGGAGACACCCTGATACAGGCTAGTCTGACAAACGGCAAAAATGAGGTTTTGATTGCTTTAAGATCAGGAAGAGCCATTCGATTCCCTGAAGAAAAAGTACGCCCTATGGGCAGAAACGCCAGTGGTGTTCGTGGTGTCACCCTTGCGGGAAATGATGATAAAGTTGTTGGCATGGTTTGTATTCAGGATAAGTCCGATCAGATATTGGTGGTTTCGGAAAAAGGATTTGGAAAGCGTTCGGATATAGAAGATTACAGAGTTACAAATCGTGGAGGAAAAGGTGTCAAAACAATTAACATTACCGATAAAACCGGAAAATTGGTTGCGGCTATGTCGGTGAAAGATGGCGATGAATTAATGATAATTAATGTCAGTGGCATTGCTATACGCATGACTGTAAATGACTTACGGGTTGTAGGACGTGCTACGCAGGGCGTAAAACTAATCAATCTTAGTGGTAAAGACTCTATTGCTTCAGTTGCAAAGATTGCCAAAGACCTGGTTGATAATGAAAACACAGAAGATGTTAGCCAAAATACCAGCGATGAACCTTCAGATGAAACTAGTGAAACTAAGGAATGATTTTTTTGGCAATGTCTTTGCATAATCATTTGAAATTGTACATTTGTAAACTTTTTAAATAATTAATCATCATGAAAAAGGTAGTATTGTTTGTTTTCGCATTGGTTTTATACGGAGGGGCTTTTTCTCAGAATTCTGCTGTCGTAAGTGCTTTCAACTGGCTGAAAGATAATAAACTTGACAAGGCTTTGGCGGCAATTGAACCTGCAACTAAACATCCTCAAACCATGTCAAGTGCCAAAACTTGGCTCTATAGAGGTAATATTTATTTAACTATTGCCATTACAACTGAAGAGAAATTTAAGTCTTTATGCAGTAATCCTCTTGATTCTGCATACAATTCATATCAGAAGTCAATAGCAATTGATCCGGAATTTATTGCCCCTGCAGCTAATCCTAATAGTGCAAAA
>CAZJYL010000316.1:0-3104 GCA_964550265.1 uncultured Bacteroidaceae bacterium | reverse complement strand
GCACGCCCACTTAAACGAGCGATACAAAAATTTATCGAAGATCCTTTGGCAGAAGAGCTTATTTCAAAAGATTTTTCGTCGCCGACAGAAATTACGATGGATTATTTCAATGAAAATGATGAGCTAACCATAACCTCAACAAATATTTCAGAAAATAAATCTGAAGCATAAGCAGTCGTATATAATTTTAACTTATCTAAACAATAATAGGTATTTAAGTCAAAAATTATATCAGTTTGAAAAAAACCTTTAATTTTGCACGCTTAACAAAGAATTTTTTAAATATGGCACAGAAAACCAAATCAACTGGTGACGAGAGACTCGATAATATAGGTTCAACTCTGTCTAAAGCAGAACATTTTATTGACAAGCACAAAAAAATTATAATTTATTCCATATCCGGCATAGCACTTATTATTTTAAGTATATGGGGATATAATAATTTTATTTATGGCCCAAAAGTAATCAAAGCCGAAAACGAAATATACATGGCACAAATGTATTATGAAATGGATTCTCTGAATTTGGCTTTGAATGGTGATGGTGAACACCCCGGGTTTCTTGAAATAATAGATAATTACGGTGGTACTCCCTCCGGCAATCTTTCTCATTATTATGTGGGTATGATTTATCTGAAACAGGGACTTTTTGAAGATGCCATATCAGAACTTAAAAAGTTTAAAGGAAAAGATAATATAATCGGGCCTATGGCTACAGGATGCATTGGAGATGCATATTTAGAATTAGGCGATCATGATAATGCTCTTAAATATTATATTAAAGCCTCTAAGCAATCAGATAATTCATTTACCACCCCAATGTATTTAATGCGGGCGGCATGGGTTTATGAAGATATGGGAAATTGGGACGACGCTATAGAATTGTATGAAAAAATCAGAAATGATTACAGAAAATCGTATGAAGGTAGCGAGGTCAATAAATATATTGCCCGCGCAACAGCAATGAAAAATACTGCCCAATAATAAAATGCCAGCTAAAAAAAAGAATTTATCTGAAGTTTCCAAATCTTTGCCATCAGCAAAGAATTACAAATTTGCAATTATAATATCGGACTGGAATAGTGAAATCACACATGCTTTATTTAAAGGAGCATATGATTTTCTTATCGAAAATGCTGCTAAAAAATCCAATATTGAAGTATTGCATGTTCCGGGTAGTTTTGAATTATGTGTTGGCGCAGAATGGATGGCACGTAAAAATAAATTTGATGCGGTAATTTGCCTTGGTTGTGTTATTCAGGGAGAGACAAGACATTTTGAGTTTATTTGTCAGGCGGTTGCAAATGGACTTACTCAAATTGGCATAAAACACGCCGTGCCTGTTATTTTTGGCGTACTTACCACAAACAACATGGAACAAGCCTTGGCACGTTCCGGCGGCAAGCACGGCAACAAAGGCATTGAAGCAGCTGCAACAGCTTTATTAATGGCTGCCAACAAAAAAAGCATACAATAATATATTGACTATGTTGAAAATTGTTTACATGGGTACACCCGATTTTGCGGTTGGACCTTTAGAGGCTGTTATAAATCAAGGATATGAAATAGCTGCAATAGTTACGGCACCTGATAAGCCGTCAGGACGAGGCAGAAAACTTGGAATGTCCGAAGTGAAAAAATTTGCCCTTGCACACGACTTAACGCTACTGCAACCAACCAATTTAAAAGATTCCGTTTTTATAAATATATTGAAAGAGATTAACCCGGACTTAATAATAGTAATAGCATTCAGAATGCTACCGGAAGCTGTATGGCGAATTCCTTCAAAAGGCACAATCAATCTTCATGCATCTCTTTTGCCGCAGTATCGCGGCGCAGCTCCGATTAACTGGGCATTGATAAATGGAGAAACACAAAGCGGAATTACAACTTTTTACATTAATGAAAACATTGACACCGGCGATATAATATTGCAAGAAACAACTGAAATCAGTGAAAATGATAATTTTGAAACTTTGCATAATCGACTAAAAAAAATGGGAGAAAATCTTTTGATTAAAACGCTTAAATTAATTGAAGCTGGCAATGCCAATCCCATTTCGCAAAAAAATATCAGTTCACCCTTGAAAACTGCTCCGAAACTAAATAAAGATAACACCCGAATTTTATGGGAAAACAACTCAAAAGATATATTTAATTTAATACGTGGCCTGTCGCCATTTCCGGGAGCATGGACTACTTTAATCGATAAAAACAACAAAGAATATTATTTTAAGATATTAGACAGCAATTATCATATTGGTAAAACCACCTCTAAATCAACAGGTTTCGTAATAACAGATTCAAAATCGCATATACACATTGTTTGCGGAGATGGAGTATTACAAGTTAATAAACTCCAACTATCCGGCAGAAATGTTATGACAACATCCGAGTTTTTAAGAGGTTACGCCGATTTTTTAGAGGGTGCAATATTTAAATAATAGATTAAAAGGGCTGTTTATCCACAAAAACAATTGATTTTATCGAATAGTTATTAACCAAACATCAAATTTATCAACAAAAATGCGGTTTTTGTAAAAAAAAACTTGACAAATCGTTTTTACATCTTATATTTGCGTGTTCAAATTTTAATTATTAACCAAAACCCAAAAAAATGAACAAAGCACAATTAATTGACGCAATTGCTTCAACAAGCAAGCTTACCAAAGCTGATTCAAAAAGAGCTCTTGATGCTTTCATGTCCGTAACAGGAAAAGCTCTTAAAAAAGGTGAAAGAATTTCTTTAGTAGGATTCGGTTCTTTCTCAATAGCTAAAAGAAGCGCTCGCGAAGGTGTAAACCCACGCACTGGAAAGAAAATCAAAATCGCTGCTAAAAAAGTTGTAAAATTCAAACCAGGTGCAGCTTTAGCAAAAAGCGTTAAGTAATTAAAAAGTTACTGATTAAAAAAAGGCCATTCAAATTGAATGGTCTTTTTTTATGAATTTTTGCATGAGTATTAATAATTGTTTATACACATTTCATCCCTGTTTGTCTTGTTTATTTAAATTTTAATAATATATTTGTATGCAAATAAACATAAAACCCCCTAAGTTCAAGTAATAAATGCAACTTTTCACGGGAAAAATAATGAGATAATCAT
>CAZJYL010000315.1:0-3105 GCA_964550265.1 uncultured Bacteroidaceae bacterium | reverse complement strand
TGATTAAGCTTATGCTTAATAGAATTAGAAAATAAAACTTAGACAGTTACTTAGTGTAATCGGATGATAATTTTTTATCCTTGTTTTAAGAATTACTTTCCCGCCCTGGCTGATTAATGATGAAATCAAAATTATTCCGGCGCCCGAAAAAAGAAAACTGCGCAGCGTAAAATCACTTCTGTAGCCAATCAGCACCGCACCGGTTAGCGTAATTATAATCCCTACACCCTCACTAAATGACAGTTTTTCCTTTAAAAAAACATAACCAAGAATCACTGCATAAACCGGGCTAATATTAGTCATGAATGAAACAAGCGAAGGATTATCGGTTTTATCAACAGCTTCGAACCAGAGAATAGTAGCAGCCATATCAAAAATGCCAACTATAGCAAGAAAGAATAAATAAGAAGCTTTAATTTCAAACTTGGCGTAAGTCCCCTTAACAAAACCCGACAACATAAAATTCCAGATTAAACCGGCCGAAAACCAATAAACTCCAAAAACAGGGAAAGGTAGATTATTAAGAAAAATTTTCGAGAATACATATACGCCCGTCATGGCAATAACATCAACCATGGCAAATGCAATGCCCTGATTTCTTATACGTCTCGAAAAATATTTATTCACGGATTAATCCTTAAGCGTAGGATGTTTGCGATAAAAATTTAAAAAGCTATCAATTTGGTCAACTGGAATTCTTTTGCCGATAATTCGCTTTTTATTGTCAAGAATGTAAACTACAGGTGTAGAAAATATGTCGTACAAATCATGAAAATTACCTTTAGCCGAACGGGTTCCGTTTACATTAATGAAAGCATCCATTTTCTTTTCAGCAACATAATTACTCCATGTTGTCAAGTTTGTATCTGAGCACACAGCATAAATTTTTAAATCTAAAGTATCTTTAACCTTATTATAAAAATCTACCAGTTTGGGCGTCTCTACTTTACAATGACCACAGGACGGATCCCAAAAATATATTATTGTAAACTCAGCCGGAATTGAATGTAAGGAAACCAATTGATTATTTAAGCCCAATAAAATTAATTCTGGCGCAACTTTGCCTATAAGATTGGGTTTTAATTTATCGGCTCTTTCAATAATTTTATTTTTTACGTTTTCCGAAACCCAAAAAGCATCTCCCGGACGATACACTTTATCAACAATAAAAACAAAAACAGCATCCATTCCCATTACCTGAGATGTTTCGTAATAATGTGTGAGATACCAGACTGTATATTTAAAAACCTCTTTATTTGCTCTGGTTTTTTCGATAATTACATCTATTTCCTTTATCAATGTATCCGGAATCTGCGGAATTACCTTAGTTATGTATTGGTCGAGCTTAGAATGAAAAATCGGAGTTCGCAATAAGCGATCATCTGTTAAATCAAAAGCATCCCAAAAATGCGCACGGAAATAACGATATGCAAACGTGGAATCTTTTTTACCATCAGGTAGTAATGGTATTTCAGGTATCTCAGGCTCGCGTGAACTTGAAAATACTTTAGAAATGAATGATTTTGGGTTATTGTCAATAAATTTGTTTTTATAGTTTACAACTTCCTCGTTAATATCCTTAATTTGCTTTTCAAGTAATTTTATAGAATCATTTTGACCGGTACCCTGTAGTCGTTTTAGTTTTTTAGAAAGGGCATCAACTTTTTCGCCTCTGTCATTAATAAAAACTTTATAGGCAAACCAGGCCGAATTATCTGTAGAACCTTTAACCTTGGCACTCTTAATAAGGTTTGAAGTATCAGCTTCGATGCTAAATTCTCTTTCTTTATCTAAAACGAATTCAATAAAATTATTGTTTGGAAGAACGATAAAATAAATTCCTCCCCCAACCGTATCTTTAGTTTCAAAAACGCCTTTGCCATTCTTATCCAGCACTAAAGTGTCTCTTACATATTGATATTTCCCAAAATAATAGCCCATCATAATCGTATCCTGCGAAAGGCCATTCAGTTTAATTGAAATTTTATATCCTTGTGCCAAAGACAGAGTGTAAAGCGTTAGTATTAGAGCTGCAAAAACAAAAAACTTTTTCATAGCACAAAATTAATCAAACTCTATTCCAGATTGTTCATTTAAAATTTTCTTTTCAAAAATATTGTGTAAAACAGGGAGCAAAACAGCAACATGTGTGCCCCATCTTTCAACAAACCATTGTTTCAAACAAAACAAGGCTGCAGCCTTTTCAAATTCAAGCCCTTTAACATAAGCTATCTGTACATCTTTTAAGTCCTGATAGATATCGGTGAGACACTCCGCCATGCTTTTTTCTTCCACTTCCTGCAATTCTTCATTGTAGGTATAAAACTTTTCCAAGTGAATCAATTTGTTTCTGACATTATTAAAAATTATTTCATAATTTTCTTCGGTAACATAGCGTTGCATATTGCTTTCATCTGTATCATCAGGAGTAACCACGGCACTTCCTTTCACATACAGTAATGGAAGCATTTTTCGCATAAAATCCACAATTTTATCAGAATCAAAGTCAGATATGTTTTCCATTAACCAACAATATTCGTTGGCAACGGTTATAAATTCCTGAGCAAAAATATTATTGTTGTCTTCTGCCATTTTATAAAGAGAGTGCAAAAATACAAAATCAGTCACACATTAGCTTATATCCCTGCCCATGAATATTAATAAGTTCTATCGATTTATCCATTTTCAGTTTTTTTCTCAGCTTGGTAATATACACATCCATACTTCTTGAACTGTAATAATCGTCGTTTCCCCAAATAACGTCAAGCGCAAGTTTTCTGTCGGTAATATTATTTTTGTTTTCAGCCAATAACTTAAGCAGTTGTGCTTCTTTTGATGTCATTTTAACATTCTCTTTTCCATCTGTAATAGTTTGCCGGCTAAAATCGAAAGACAATTTTCCAATACTAATAGGCTTGTCGGAGTCAGGTTGGATTTTAATAGAACGGTTTATCAAAGCAATTATCCGGGCATGCAACACTTCCATGCTAAAAGGCTTGGTGATATAATCATCGGCGCCTATTTCAAAACCCCTAAGAATATCGTCCTGCATTGATTTTGCAGTAAGAAAAACAAGTGGCAACGAAGGTGAAATAGATTTTAAAT
>CAZJYL010000314.1:0-3157 GCA_964550265.1 uncultured Bacteroidaceae bacterium | reverse complement strand
AGACACGTTTTTGGGTATATAAATCCAAATTCCTTCACGGGAAGCAATAACAAATTTATCAGCCTGCAATCTTACTGCATATGATTTTGCTTGAAAATACGCATTCTGTAATTCTTTTTGAGTTTTTATCTCATACTTTGATTCCAGAATCATTTTTGCAGTTTCTTCTCCACGTGCAGGATTTGCGCCGAAGCAATAATCAGGGTAATTTCGTTCCCCACGCCCCATTTTAACAGGCATTTGACGTATCCAATCCTTTGGTTTATATTTTATTAATTCCAAGAAGGGTTCTATTAATTTTATTTCCACATCTCGCTCGTCTTTTAAATCATCCGTATCCAGCCGATTCATTGGCTTAATCAATGGAAGTAATTCAATATTTTGCCCTCTGGATTTTAGTATTGAAAGCATTTCAAGGTATTCTTGATACTTAACTGGATAGCCATTAATACCCTGTAAGTTTTTTTTCACCAATGGATTATTGGACCATAAAGGATTGCTTTCTAAATCCTGTAGTGTTATGTGAACATCAAGTTTAATAGGCTTAGAAATATATACGACACTGTAATAATAAAAAAATGGGTCAGCAAATCCATCACCAATTACGCGCCAAATCGAATGAATATAACTGCGTGGCGCCACACAGTACATTACAACAATATCTCCTTTTCTTGAATCTATATTACCTTGCCAATGTTCCTTACTATCACTTCTTGCATTATCTAAAAAATCAAAATCATGTTTGCTGCCACCCACAAACCAAACTTTTGAAGGATTTGGTAATTCATTATCATCCAGTTCTTGTAAAACACTTGGAGCAAAATCGTATAATAAAGCACATAATTCTGCTGGTGTAAAGGCATTAACCTTTCTAAACTCTAATAAAGATTCGCATAAATCGAGATAATAAGTTGCTCTACCCTGCCATTCCATTTTCTTTGGCACTTCAGGTATGGTAATATTAAACTCATCGCAAACTTTTCGAAACTTATTAAACCCACAATCCATTGTGTAAGGGAAAAAGTAATCTGGAAATGTTGAATATAAAACTTTTGAAAAAAATTGGATATCGATAGCCCAATGCTTAAAGTTATTCTTACTTATAATTTTAAAACCATTTATATAAATTCCTTCATTAATCCAATTTTTGAAAGTGATAACAGCATCATCAATATTGAATTCAAATTTTATAAAATAATCTTTTAAAAGCTTATACCAATTAACTTTTGAGTCAATAATATATTGACCTAAATCACATTGATTTAATTTCTCTAAAATTTCAGGCTTGCAATCACGGCAAAATTCATTATCAGGAAAGTCATAATTACTCCATTTATCAATGCATTCTCGCCCTTTATCAGTATTCTTATACAAATCCCATATATACTTATTGAATCTCATTGATTTGCCCTGATATAAATTTTAAATTAGCACTACTCAATAAACATACGCCAGCGCTGCCTGCAAACCCACACCTGCCGCTGCTTGCCGACACAAAGTTGCCTACACTGCATTTGCTATTAATTGTTTTTGCACTCATTCAAAATACCTGAAATTATTTATGAATTTCAAGTCCAATAATTACTTTTCTAACACTAGCGTTTTTATTATCGTTTCTTTTTCCGTTTCAATTTTTAAATAATAAAGACCAGATGCAAGACCATTTAAATCAATCAATATTTGTTGTTGCCCAATAGGTTCGCATTTGTAATCAATAGTTTTAATAATCACTGACTGCATTGTGTATATTGTAACTGTAATTCGGTCACATTCGGTAAAATGTGTTTCAAGTATCACCTCATCAAAACAAGGATTAGGGTATAGTATTGTGCTGTCTTTTTGAGCAAAATTCTCAATGCCTGATGCGCCAGGAGCAATTTTTGTCCAATACACATCGTATGTATTATAATTTGTGTTATTGAGTGTGATGTTCCCAAAAATCATATTGGAGCCTTCAAAATATCCTGTAAGGAAAGCATTGCCATAATTATCGCAAGCAATACCGTTACCATAACCACCTGAAGCGCCAGAGCCTGCAAAACGATAAGCATGCTGAACCTGACCTGCATTGTTATATTTAACCAGATAAATGTTGTCTCCATAACCTACTCCATTAAGTACAATACTGCCAAACGTTACACTTGGAGGAGTGAACCATCCTGAGATATATGAATTACCTGAAATGTCAGTTGCTATACAATATGCCTCATTTCCTTCCGGTCCGGGTATTGCACAATTAGCCCATTGTGGATTACCGCTATTGTCGAATTTTGCAATAAAGGTGTTATCGTTTGGTGAATTGATATTTGTCAATGTTGTTGTGCCTATTGTTGTGGCTGTACCTTCAAAAGTTCCTGCTACATAGCTATTCCCGCTGTTGTCGATAGAAATGCCGTTTGCCATTATGCCGCCATTAATGCTGCTTGCCGAAGTTGCCCACATTGAGTTGCCATTGCTGTTTATTTTTGCAACAAAAAGACAAGCGTCAGAGCCACTGTTAGTAAGAGTAGTAACACCAAAAACAATGGAGGGGCTCTTATAAAAACCTGTTATAAATGTATTGCCGGCATTATCTGTTTTAATTGCTTTAGCTCTTTCATCGTCATTGCCTCCTATTGCAATAGCCCATTGATTACTTCCTGAAGCATTAAATTTAGCTACGAAAATATCGGTGCCGCCATTATTAGTTAAAGTTTGTGAGTCAAAATTAAGCGAATTGCTGTCAAAGTAACCAGTAACATAAACATTTCCACTGCCATCACAAGAAATGCCAAGCCCTTCTTCGTCATAATATCCACCAATTGCCTTTGCCCATTTAATAACACCATTGCTGTCGTATTTAGCAATAAATATATCACGGCTTCCTGAATTGGTAATTATTGTCCCGTCAAAATTCATTGTTGTACTTTCAAATCTACCGGTAACAAATACATTTCCGTTATTATCAACAGCAATAGCATTTCCATATTCATAAGAACTGCCTCCGGCACTTTTTGCCCAAATACAGTTTCCGTTAATATCAAACTTAGATATAAAAACATCTGTGTAGTTTGACGATGTGGAATTTGTACAGGTTACCGCACCAAAGCTCAATGTTGTGCTTTCAAAATGACCGGTAATATATGTATTTCCATTTTCATCTACCGCTATTCCATTA
>CAZJYL010000313.1:0-3193 GCA_964550265.1 uncultured Bacteroidaceae bacterium | reverse complement strand
GTATGGGTGTGGCGGTCATTACCAGAGCATGAATCATTTCCTCGGCACCTTTTGAGTGCAGCTTTGCACGCTGCAATACCCCGAAACGATGCTGCTCGTCAATAATTGCCAGGCCAAGATTTGAAAATACAACGCTGTCTTCTATCAAGGCATGAGTTCCAACAATTACATGAATTGTGCCTTCCTGAAGTGCATTAATTATTTCCCTGCGTTTTTTTGTTTTTGTGCTGCCCGTAAGTAATTCCACTCTCAGTCCCAAATCGGTTATCCATTTTGAAATTGTGGAAAAATGCTGTTGTGCAAGAATTTCGGTAGGAGCCATCAGGCAAGCCTGATAGCCATTATCTATGGCCAGCAAAATTGCCATCATTGCCACTACTGTTTTGCCACTGCCCACGTCGCCTTGCAGCAGACGGTTCATTCTGAATCCACTGCCAAGGTCGGCTCTGATTTCACGCGTAACTTTTTTTTGGGCATTTGTAAGCTCAAAATGAAGAGAATTATTATAAAATTTGTTGAAATACGTTCCAACTTTTTTGAATACTATTTTTGTAGGAGTCTTTTTTCTGTATTCTGCATTTAGTTTATGCTTAAGCTGCATTAGAAAGGCTTCTTCAAAGCGGAATCGTTTTAAACTGCGGTCTAATATTTTTTCATCACGCGGGATGTGAATATTTTTATAGGCATCGTTTATTTCGGGCAGATTCAGCGATTTAAGCAAATATTGGGGTATGGTTTCGGTCATCGAGCCATCTGTTTTTTCCAGTATTGCAGCAATAAACATTGAAATAGTTTTAGAATCTATTCCTTTTGATTTTAGTTTTTCAGTAGTTTGATATATTGGCTGAAAGCGTCCCGAAAAAGGTAAATTTTCAAATTCGTCAGGCGTAAGTATTTCGGGATGAGCCATGTAAATCTGCTAGTTGAAAATCCCAATCCGCCCGAATATGTAATATCTGAACCCTATTTTGTATTTGTCGGTAACCCATGAGAAATTTTGAAACCATATAATTTTAATTGAGGCTGTGTTGTCATGAAATATGGCTTCCAATCTTGCACGACCACTTTTGCCAATTTTGACGAACTCGTCGAAAGAACCACAAATCTGCACAAAACTGTCATCGCCGCTAATAGAGCCTATGGGCGAAATACGTGTGCGGTCAATATATCTGAAGGGGAAATAATCAAGTAAATTCTTAAACTCAAATACCGACAATTCTTTATTCAGAATTTCGGCACGTACTGGACCAACTCCTTTCAGATATTCAATCTTTGTATTTAAAACAGATTCTGACACAGAACAAACTTACATTAATTTTTTAAAAAAAATCGTATTCTCGCCAAAAAACACATTTGCCTATGACTTAATAATGAATATGATATTTAACATGATATTCACATTTTTATATATTTTATGAAAACAACCATTTGATTTTTTTTATATTTGTATTAGTTAATGCAAAGTTTCTTTTGAGCATAAAGCAAGATACATACTGTTATAAAAACAAACCTGCAAATTTACATTGTATCAAGGAGTTGTTTAATATTATAAGCAATTCAAAGTTTTCGTTTCATAATTCAAACCAAAAAAATAAAATTTACTAACTTAAACATTTGTATTATGGCAATTGTAAAAGTATGGCTGGATGAAAGCGAGAGCGAATGTATCTCGTGTGGCAACTGTGCAGATGCTGCCCCGGAAGTATTTGAAGTTCCCGACAAAATGGTAGTAAAACCCGGAGTGGATTTCTCAAAATACGAAGATGAGATTAAGGAAGCAGCAGATATTTGCCCAACAGAAGTAATTAAATACGAAGAAAATTAACCGAAAAACCAAAATCAGTTTTATATGAAAACTAAAAGACTTTGGGCAGCCTTTATTGGTGTGCTTGTAATTAGTTTTGGAGTTATTGGCTATTACGGATATGAAATTTATCGCGAAAAGCCACCGATTCCGGAAAAAGTAGTAAGCGTTGATGGTACGGTAATCTTTACTAAAGAAGATATTATGACCGGCCAGAATGTATGGCAGTCTATTGGTGGTCAGCAGGTTGGAACAGTGTGGGGACATGGTGCTTATGTTGCTCCCGATTGGTCTGCCGACTGGCTACACAAAGAAGCCATGTATATTTTAAATTTATGGGCTAACGAAGAGTATGGAGTAGGTTATGATGAATTAGACCCCGAAATTCAGGCAGGTCTGAATGTGAGAATTCAGAAAGAATTGCGTACAAACACTTACGATGCAGGCACTGGAACTATTGTTGTGTCAGAAGAAAGAGCCAAAGCGATTGCTGAAATTTCCAAGTATTACGAAGGTCTTTTCATGAACGATCCAAGTAAAGCTGACGAAAGAGTTGCTTACGCCATTCCTGAAAATTCCATTAAAGACATTGACAGAATGCACAAAATGAATGCATTCTTTTTCTGGGCTCAATGGGCTTGTGTAACCGAAAGACCCGGAAAAGATGTTTCATACACAAACAACTGGCCTTCGGATAAACTTGTAGGAAATACTCCTTCTCCAACTCTGCATTTCTGGACAGGTTTAAGTATTTTGCTTCTTTTGGCAGGTATAGGTCTTTTGGCATTTTATCATGCAAGAAGTAAATCGGAAGAAATTGATAAAGAAAAACTACCAAAAACAAATCCTCTGTTGGCTAAATCTCCAACTCCGTCAATGAAAGCGACCTTAAAGTATCTGTGGGTTGTAATGGGCTTAATATTAGTGCAAATTTTAACAGGGGCCATTACCGCTCACTATGGAGTTGAGGGTGGAGGATTCTTTGGTTTAAAATTGGATTTGTTCCTTCCATACGCTATTTCCAGAACATGGCACGTTCAACTGGCAATTTTCTGGATAGCAACATCATGGCTGGCAGCAGGATTGTATTTTGCCCCGGCCATATCAGGACATGAACCTAAATTCCAAAGACTTGGAGTAAACTTCCTATTTATATCTCTGCTGGTTATTGTTATAGGCTCTTTAATCGGAGAATGGATGGGCGTAATGCAGAAATTAGGCTTGGACGTTAACTTCTGGTTCGGGCATCAGGGCTATGAGTATGTTGAATTAGGCAGATTCTGGCAATCATTTTTATTTGTTGGTTTGATATTATGGTTAATCTTAATGATCAGACCAATGTTGCCGGCACTTAAACAAAAAACGGAAAACCGACAACTGCTTATAATG
>CAZJYL010000312.1:0-3197 GCA_964550265.1 uncultured Bacteroidaceae bacterium | reverse complement strand
CAATAAATATCAGCAAATGAAAAAATTTGTTTTTGCACTTTTGATTTCACTTGCCGTGGCACCGGCTGTTGCACAGGAAACAAGCTACAATGCAGTAATTGAAAAGTTTTTTACCACATTTAAAAAAGACGGACCCGACAAAGCCATTGATTATATCTTTTCAACAAATCCGTACTTAGATCAAAGTTCGGAACAAGTTACCACAATAAAGCTAAAATTAGCTACGGCTGTTGCCGTTATCGGCGATTACTATGGATACGAAGCGGTTATTGTTAAGGAAATAGGCATGTCAATGGCCATTGGCACATATATGGTGAAATATAAACGTCAGCCGCTGTTTTTTACATTTGTTCTCTACAAGCCCGATAAAACGTGGCAAATACAAACTTTGCGCTTCGATGATAAAATTGAAGCATTGCAGATGAATGAATTTGAAAACAAGGCTAATCATTAAAAGAAATTGCCCGCAAAACTCAATTGCTTATATAAAAATTGCCATTAAGCTTAACAACACCTATTGACTGATTATCAGGTTTTTCCACATTAAGATTAACTGAACCGCAAACCATGTCAGAGCTTATCTGGTGTATGTTTACAGCTCCCGGATCGGGCATGCCACTGGACCAATTGAACCAGATATTTCCCAAATCGGTTTTAATACTAACCTTGGCAAAACGATTGCTGTCGAAATCCATGTTTTTATAAATTCCATAATTTAGTTTTGTTCCTTTTTTGGCGTATAGAGCTATTTCTATAGTAACTTCATTATTGGCACCCGATTTTAATTTTGTGATTCCATTTATTTTAATTTCGGCGGTGGAATCATTAATTAAAACATATTGCTGCTTTTGCACATTAAATGTATTATTGGCCGTAACAAACGATTTACTGTCCTTAAGCCCTGCTTTGGACACAAAAAGGGAGATTTTTGTATCCTTAACACATTCGTTTTGATTCGTTTCATTAGTATTATTTTCATTGCTGTCAGGCTTTTTGTTGCCACCGCAAGAAAACAATAAAGGCATAACAAAAACCAGTAAACATAAATAAATAAAACGCATTTTCATATCAGCAGTTTCTTTTTAAAAATTCGGTAACTATTTCAAAGGCATTATTCAAACGGCTGCTGCCATCACCGGTAATTTCAACAACATTGTTATAATACAAACCGATTTGTTTACGATACAAATCAAAAAGATACTCGCGGCGATGAGGGTCTTCCCTTTGCGGATCGGGCTCCCAAGGAATATCAATATTGCAAAGCAACACCAAATTATAACTTCTGTTTTTCAATTCGTCGAGAATCCACTTGTGGCATTGTCCAAACTTGTCGTCGCACCAGATTTTTGTAACCAGCAATTCTGTATCGCAAAACACAATTCCGTTTTTTTCTGCAGCCATATCTTCATTACGCATTTGCTCTTGGGCAATATGCAAAATATCGTCATATACATAAGGCCTGTTGATTTTGTCAAGATATTCTCTTGCAAATTCAGGCACCGCCACACCACCTGTTTTTTCGGCAAGATATTCAGCAATAGTGGTTTTGCCGGTACTTTCGGGGCCTGTTACGGCTATTTTTATGGCTTTACGCATTGCTTTGATTTAAAGTTTTTTTCCACGAATAAAAACCAATAACGGCCATTACACTCAAAAACACATATAATATGAGCGTAGGCAACATGTTTTGTGTGTAGTATAAACCACAGGAAATTATGTCGGCAACAAACCAAACACACCAGTTTTCTATTTTTTTACGGGCCAGCATCCATGTAGCGACAAAACTAAGGGTTGTAACCAAAGCATCAAGGACAGGAGTGTTGGAATCTGTAAAGTGAGTTAAAACCCATACTACCAGAACAAATGCTGCTGCGGCAATAATTATCAGATAAAACCACGTTTTCAAATTGGTATAAGAAACACTTAATTCCTCTTGTTGCTTATTGCCCCTTTTTCCCCGCTGCCATGTGAACCAGCCATAAATACTCATAAGTATATAATATACCATAAGCAACATCAGGGCGTATAATTTTTCCGAAATGTAAACCCCGATATAAAGCCCTACATTTAAAATGCTTATAATCCAGTAAAACGAATTAATTCTTATTTGCAGAAAAACAGCTATTACACCTAATGCAGCAGCTATTATTTCCAGATAATTGGCAACAAAATAATCAACTATTACATTCATTTACCCTGTAAGTAATCTTTGTTTAAATCGGCATTAGCCATTTTAAGAACAAATACGCTGTGTGGCAATTCCATAGCCGTTTCAATTTCTTTTGTCAAAATGCGCATAACATCGGAAAACTCACCAAAAACCTGAGTACTCATGCCGTTGGTTTTTACCGAGATTTCTTTATAATTATTCAATTGCGCAACAAATTGTTTTATTGGCTTTTTATATTGCTCGGCCAACGGATAGTACGAAATATCGATACTAATTTTCATGACTGATTATTTAGAAATTTTATTCTGTGCTTTTCTGCTTTTGATGATTTTATACAAATAAAACAATGCCGCAGCTCCCAAAACTGCTAAAACAACAATGTCTATCACATGCGAATATTTCATCACATCATCCCAGTTTTCGCGCAAAACAAATCCAATCCAAGTAAGAATAGTGTTCCAGATACCTGCGCCAATAATTGTGAAAATAACAAAGCGCGGAATATTCATTTTGCCAAATCCTGCAGGAATGGAAATTAAATGTCGGACAATGGGAATAAAACGGGAAATAAGTATTGTAATTTCACCATGCTTTGCAAAAAATTTCTCGGATAACTCAAGATGGTGCTGGTTAAGCAATAAATATTTTCCAAACCGTGCCACAAAAGGCTTTCCTCCATAATATCCGATATAATAAGATATAAGAGAGCCGACAATACTGCCTAAGGTAGAAGCAATTATCACTCCTGCCCATGTCATGTTGCCATCAAAAATATTAAACCCTGCAAAAGGCATTACTGCCTCGCTTGGCACAGGAAGCACCATGCTTTCCATTACCATCAGAATAAAAATACCGACATATCCTGTTGAAGCTATAAAAGCTGTCGCCCACAACGCAATTTTTTCCGTAATTCCCATAAAAAATTTTTAATGCTCAAAGTTAGAAACTATTTACAATTCATTTTCATATTTCTTTTATGCTAAAAATCAATTTGATAAAATAATGAGCAATATATACTCGTTTATTA
>CAZJYL010000311.1:0-3223 GCA_964550265.1 uncultured Bacteroidaceae bacterium | reverse complement strand
TCCTTTTACGGGCCTGAACGTTCCAAGCCCGTCATGTAAAGTAATGCTGGCCTTGATAATTCTATTTTCAGTAAGTTCCTGCAGTTGGCTTTCGGTAAAATGCAGTCCTGCAGTTGGTGCTGCCACAGAGCCCTCGTTACGTGCAAATACAGTTTGATATCGTATTCTGTCCTCTTCAATATTTTCTCTTTGGATATAAGGGGGGAGTGGAATTTTGGCAACAAGAGATAATATTTCTGAAAATGAAATATCGGAGTCCCATTTAAATTTTACTGTATCTGCACCGGTTCTTGATGCTGTAAGGGTAACAAAACTATTTTTTGAATTTTCAATTTTAATTAAAAGATCTCCGTTTTTCCATTTAGATGCATTTCCTATCAAAACATTCCAGCTACATGACACGGTAGATGCCAGCGCCAGCTGAAAATCGGTATTATTCTCGGGATTAAGCAGAAAAATCTCAATGCGGGCACCGCTAGGCTTATAAAAAATTAGTCGTGCCGGAATTACTTTTGTTTCATTAAAAATAAGCAAAGAGTCACGTGGAATAAAATGTTTAAGTTCGTTAAACCTGGCAATCGAAAAAGGGTTTTTGTGAGCCAGTAAGATATTTGATTCGCCACGATTTTTTGCAGGAAACTGGGCAATGTTTTTATCAGGTAAAAAATAATTATAGTCGTTTATGTCGAATTCGGGAAATTCCATCCGTTGCTATAACAAAAATTTATAGTATTAATCAAGCTTTTTTGGCGGAAAAATCTCGGGTAATTCAATATCGTCTTTTATTATGTAGGCTTCCGGCCATTGTTTTTTTATTCTTTGTTTAAAAGCCTCGGCATCAAGTTTATTGCGAAAATTGCCTACCCTTACCTTGTAATATGGTTCCTGAAAAATAACATAAGCGGCTACGTCGGGGTATCTTGAAATAAATTTACCTTTTTCTCCAAAAGCTTTGTTTTTTGAGTAATTGCCGGACTCAAAATATATTTGAATTCTATAACCGGGAAAGCCCTTTATGTTTTCATTAAAAGAAATATGCTTTGCCACAAGAGCTTCTACGCCATTGTCCCCAAGGATTACAACTTTCCCCTGAGCCTGTACGCAAATTAATGCTGTAAAAAATAAAGCAACAGAAAATAGCAAACGCATGATTTGGTTTTTTGCAAAGTTAAAATTTTTCAACAATTCTTTATCATAAACTATGCCTTATTAATTAAAAAAGCCCCGAGATTTACTCAGGGCTTGATGAAATATTGTCTTGTAAAATTAATTTTTAATTGTCAGAGGTAAAACAACAATACCTTTTTGTGTGGTTATCCTAATATAATATAAACCCTCCGACAGATTTGAAATACCAATATTTATGTCATAGGTTTCAGTATTATCTTTAAATACTACTGCACCTTTTGTGTCAATAATTTCCGTATTATTAATTAAATCGGAGCTTTTTACAACAACATAGTTTTGAGCAGGATTTGGATAAACTTTAACGTAGGCGTCTTCGCCTTCGTTTATATTGCTGCAAACAATTACTTCAATAGAAATAGCATCACTGGCAGAGCAGCCATAAGAGTTGGTAACTGTTACCTCATAAATGTAAACACTTCCCGGGCTTAGCATTGAAGCGTCCACAGTGATTGTTTGTGCTGTAGATGAATTGGACCATGTGTAGTTTGACCCGCTGTTTCCCGCATCAAGAATTATTATTTGATCTTCGCAAATAGAAGTGTCCTGACCTAAATCAACAACCGGATTTGGTGCAATGGTAACACCAAGGATTTGAGGCGTGCCAAGGCATCCCTGATTGTCAGCAGAAACAGAAATATTACCCGAGGCAGTGCCCGAATTTACAATAATTGAATTTGTGCCATTACCGGATGTGATATTCCATCCTGATGGAACGCTCCAATTATACGTTAATGCCGGATTATTTACAACGCTATAGGTTAAACCCGTTGAATTTTGGCAGGGAGAAGCATTGCCCGAAATGGTACCGGGTTGGTCAGGAATATTGTTTACAGTAATGAGATTAGTTTCTGTTTTAATATCTGAGCCACAACTATTTGAAGCCGTAAGTTGAATGGAATAATTTCCTGCATCATCAAATTGTATTTTGGGATTTTGACTTGTAGCCGAAGTGCCTCCTGTAAAAGTATAAGAAGATGGCGTAATTGACCATGACCAATTTGTTGGATAACCCGTTGAGGCATCATTTAAAGTAATGCTGGAATTTTCGCATATAGATGTTGCAGACGCTGAGAAGTTGGCTGATGGTGTTGATAATATTTGACACTGAACAGGAACAACAGAACTGGAGCATGAGGTTTCTATAACCCAGTCGTAAAAAAAGTAATATAAACCTGGCCAAGATGGATTACTATTCCCGGTTATGGAAATTAATCCCGGAATAGTGTATGGATATTCACTTTCATCACTATAGTATAAATTATTGTTTGACCCCATTTCGGTAAGCCCAAGCTGATAGCCTGTGCCAACAGGAATGTCAAAATCCAGTGTGAATAGGACAGGATTGGTTCCTGCGGCAACATATTGAGTTTTTGAACTTAGTGTAGTGCCGGAACTGTTTTTCAGCCATATAGTTCTGTTTCGTGAAGTATTGGCATATACCTTAACAGATTTTAACTTTAGGGGTTGCTCTACATTAAAAATTAAATACCTTGAGTAATTATTGGTATAGTAGTTCCCTGTTCCTGTTAAATTATTTGGTTTGCCTACATTATTTTGTGATGTAATTGAGGAAAGCAAATAATATGTTGTGGTGTTGGAAAGTACCGGAGTAACGTAGCTGTTTCCTGTACTGATTAAATTTGTGCATCCTGCATCGCTGTACCAATTAATATTGGAACCCGTGGCATTTAACGTAAATGATTGCGGACTACAGGCAGAAACATTACTAATTTGCGGAGGTTGAGCGCCAACTAATATTGTTTCGGAATGTGTATCTGCTCCGCATATTCCTGCATCAGCTGTCAGTGTTATCGTAAACAGGCCATTTGAAGTATAAGTGTGTGAGGGTTGGGCAATATTAGACGATGTGCCGTCACCAAAGGTCCATAGATACGATGATGCATTTTCACTTAAATTATTTAAAATAATACTGGCGGGTGGAGCGCAAAATGAAGTTGCTGATAATGTGAAATTGGCAGATACAGGTAAATTGCTGGCAGTAATTGTTGTTTTGGCGGTATCGTTTGCTGTGTTT
>CAZJYL010000310.1:0-3256 GCA_964550265.1 uncultured Bacteroidaceae bacterium | reverse complement strand
ATAAAATCAGTGCAAGTTAGTAAAATATATTTATTCCGATTTTTAACGAGGTTTTTTGATTTTAAATAAAAAAACTCCACTTTATCAGCAGAGTTTTTTTGCAAGTAGTAATTAAATTAATTGAATTATTTCACTGTGAAAGGCACAATGATTTCACGTCCGATACCGACAGCTTTCACGTTTTCGGGAATAAGATTGTGGTGGCGCGCCGGTAAAGATTTTTTGAGACCCGCTTCGATAAATTCGTCTGTAACAACAGGCTTCACCTTAAGGAATCCTCCAAGAACAATCATGTTGAAAATTTTTGAAAGACCTAAATCAGATGCCCTTTTTGTTGCATTTATTTCATAAATGGTAATATCTTTTCTGGTAGGAGGATTAATAATACCATTAGGATCGAATATAAGAGTTCCGCCAGGTTTAACAGAGCTTTCGAATTTATCGAGAGATTGCTGATTTAAAATAATGGCAGTATCGAATTGGTTCAGAATAGGAGAGCTAATACGGTTATCACTTATGATGACGGTAACATTGGCAGTGCCACCACGCATTTCGGGACCATACGAAGGCATCCAGCTGACTTCGAGTCCTTGCATCATGCCGGAATAAGCAAGAATCTTTCCCATAGAAAGAACGCCTTGTCCGCCAAAACCTGCTATAATCATTTCTTCAGTCATAATTTTCTTTTTAAGGATTACTTTTTAGTTACCATTTGTCCATCTACCTTAATATCGCCCAGAGGATAGAACGGGAACATGTTTTGTTCCATCCACTCATTTGCTTCGGGTGCAGTCATTTTCCAACCAGAATTACAGTTGGAAACCACTTCGATAAAAGAAAGGCCTTTGTTGTTTTTCTGATTCTCGAAAGCCATACGAACGGCTTTTTTAAATTTGCGAACGTTACCGGGCTTATGCACCGAATGACGTGAAACAAAATAAGTTCCGGGCAATTGTGCCACAAGTTCCGTTATTTTTATCGGGTTCCCCATTAGTTCAACTTCCCGGCCGTAGGGGCTGGTACTTGATTTCATTCCCGGCAAAGTGGTCGGAGCCATTTGTCCACCGGTCATACCATATATTCCGTTATTGATAAAAATAATGACAATGTTTTCGCCACGGTTGCATGCATGAATGGTTTCTGCAGTACCAATGGCAGCCAGGTCGCCATCGCCCTGATAAGTGAAAACATATTTTTCGGGCCACATACGCTTAATGGCAGTGGCAAGAGCCGGTGCACGGCCGTGAGCTGCCTGCTGCATGTCTATATTCAAAAACTCGTAAGCCAGAACCGAGCAACCAACAGGAGCAATACCTATGGTTTTGTCCTGAATGCCCATTTCTTCAATAATTTCGGCAACAACACGATGAGCAGTACCATGTCCGCAACCCGGGCAATACGACAAAATTTTGTCGGTCATCAAAGGAGTTTTGGAAAAAACTTTGTTTTCCGGTTTTATTATATCTTTCCAAGCATCTAAAGTTACATCTGCCATAGTATTATCCTCCTATTATTTGTTTTTTAAGAGCTTCGACAACCTGAGTAGGCGACTGAATCATTCCGCCAACACGACCATAATGCTCAACTTTTGTTTTGCCATTAACAGCCAGACGAACATCATCGACCAGCTGACCGAGGCTCATTTCTACTGCAAGCATTCCTTTAACCTGAGAAGCCAGTTTGTTAATTTCAACTTCGGGGAACGGATACAATGTAATTGGTCTGTGCAAGCCAACTTTAATACCTTCGGCACGGGCAAGGTCAACGGCTTTCTGGCATATACGTGCACTTGAGCCATAAGCTACAAACAAGTACTCTGCATCGTCAGTCATTATGTTTTCGAACATAACATCCTGCTTCATGCTTTCGTATTTCCTAGCCAGTTTTTCGACATGCTGTTCCTGCTTTGCAGGGTCAAGGTTGAGAGAAGTAATAATATTACGTTCGCGATTTGCAGTTTTTCCGGTAGTAGCCCAAGGACATTCTTTTATGATTTGTTCTTCGGTACGGCGCGGTATCGGATCGAAAAGTTCTACTTTCTCCATCATCTGACCAATAACTCCGTCGCTTAGGAGCATGGCAGGGGTGCGGTATTTAAAAGACATTTCGAAACCGATTTTAACAAAATCGGACATTTCCTGAACGCTGGCAGGTGCAAGAACAAACAGACGATAATCGCCGTGTCCGCCACCCTTTACTGCCTGATAATAATCGCACTGTCCCGGCTGGATGGTACCAAGTCCCGGTCCGCTGCGGACAACATTCAGCAGCAGGCAGGGAAGTTCAGCTCCCGCCATATACGAAATACCTTCAGTCATAAGACTTACCCCCGGACTTGATGAAGATGTCATTACACGTTTACCGGTACCAGCGCCCCCATACAACATGTTGATGGATGCAACTTCGCTTTCGGCTTGCAAAACAACCATGCCTGTACGCTCGTACGGTTTTTCGGCCATGAGATATTCTATTACTTCCGACTGTGGTGTAATGGGATATCCAAAATAGCCATCGCAGCCGGCCCTTATTGCGGCTTCGGCTACAGCCTCATTTCCCTTCATTAATTTTAATTCACCCATGTTTTATACTCTTTAAATTATTCAACTTTTTTTGAGTAAACAGTTATTACTGCATCAGGACAAACAGTTGCACAGTTTGTACAACCAATACAATTATCCTGATAAGGCTCAGCATAAAAATAACCTTTAATATTTACTTTATCCCCCAGCCTTATTACCGAGTTCGGGCAAACCGGAACACATACGCCACAGCCCTTACAACGGTCTCTGTCAATTACAATAGCACCTTTTACTTTTGCCATAACAAGTTAGTTTTTTTTTGTAAGATTATTGGCGAAATTATAAATTTTTTATTTAATTCCCCAATTTAATTTCATTTTATTTTCATTAAAAATCAATGAATAAAGGCAATTTTATTCTTGTTTTATTTTAATAAAAAAATGCCGATTCAAAAACACCAATATCAACCAAATAATAATATAGACCGATATGTTTATTTTAAAAATAAAAAACCCCATCGCCGTAAACAATGGGGTTGAATAAATATGAATTTATTTTTTAAAGATTGAATGCTTTTTTTATTTCATCTACCTTATTTAATTTTTCCCATGCAAAAAATGTTACTTTTTTCATCCATTTTTGTTTGCCGTCAACGGTTTTTTCAACTGCACCGCTATGCAATGCCGATACTTCCACTTCTTCTTCGTACGGGGTTCTTCCGAAATGTCCGTAAGCTG
>CAZJYL010000309.1:0-3261 GCA_964550265.1 uncultured Bacteroidaceae bacterium | reverse complement strand
TTTCATAAGCCGCCCATCTTGCATAACTAAGATCTTCAAAGTATTCTTTTGATTCTTTCGGATTAACTTGTCCGAGATAATCAGTAGCACATAAATGTTCATCTATGTACTTGATAATTATTGATATAGCTATGTTGCACATTTCCTGATTACGGATTCTGACCGCCTCCTTCCTTTCTAACAAAGAAAAAGAGCCCTTGTTAGGACTCCCTCTCATTTATTTTGGTAATAGCTTCGTTGATTTTTTCATTGATTTTTTTATCCATCTTCTGGTCATCAAGCCAACTAGTAATTAGTGTCGCACCTATTCCCATTGCGGTTGCTGCCATTCCGAGGATTTTAATCATCTTTTCGTTAATCATAAAGCAATTACCTCCTTTCATAATAGCGGTTGTAATTTATGCGTATTAAGTTTCAAAAGTAAATTTGTTTGGATTCAAAAGAGCGGATATAACACAACATTCCAGACCGTCATCCAGTACGGTATGTCTATTGTCGAAATCAAGCCATATGATTCCGTCTTCTATAAACTCATCTATACTCCAGCCGATATTGTCGCCATTCTCAATTTTGTCAATTCCGAGGAACTCATAGAATTCGTTTATACTGACTTCTCCTCGAAGTTGAAGATTACGGTTAATATGGTATTGAGCATTTAATACAGCGGCCATGGTCGAAGTAAAATATCTTTGGGAAAATAAGTCGTAGCACAGGATTTTCTCACTTTCAGAATCTAAATCAGAAGAATATACCGAATATCTGTCCGCTGAAACGTATGTATCCTTCGCCATCTGAGCTTTAATCTTCAAATCAGCATCTTCGCCATAAACTGTTTTTGCAGCCTTTCCATACTGCTGATAAGATTCGCTTAATAAAGCATAAGCACTCGCTAACGATGCCTGATTGCGTTTGTTAAGTACGTTCGCTCCAAATATACAAGCGATCGTGGATAGACCTACTAAAGCGGCTGGAATATAACATTTCCAAGTGAGTTGAATGACCTCAAGCGGCATCAAGTCTTGATAATACTGACTATCCTTGTCTGTCTTATAAGATCGTTCGTATCTTTCATTTTCGAGTAGTTGACATGCTTTTGGTGTAGCTTTAACGGCCAGCACAGAGGTGGCTACCACGCCTATTGCACCAAGACAAGTTAGTATGGTGGGAGATGATTGTTTCAAATATCCTTTCATAATTTTCTCCTTTCAAAATATAAGAGCCTTTGCGGCTCAAAAATAAAAAAAGGGCTGTAGGGAGCATCGAACTCCTACAGCGGCGGAATCACTTAAGATTCTACATTCGTGTCACACCACTTCCTTTCATAATAGCGGTTGTAAATTTCGCGTGAAAAAAGAAAGAGCCCTTGTTAGGACTCTTTCATTGCTTTACAGGTATAATTTATTATAATATGATACTGCGTCGTGTCCTGGTAGAGACACTGTTATCTTTGCTATAATGCCTTTATCTGTGCACCTCGTAATCTGAAGATAACGCCTCCCGTTATCTTCTTCGGATTCTTTGATGTTTTCGTAAACGCTCGTTGAATTAATAAATGCCTCTTTCCAAATCTCTTCTAATATATCATACATAAATATCGCTCCTTTCATAATAGTCCTTGTGTATTTCACGTAAAAACAAAAGAAAGAGTCCTTGTTAGGACTCCAAGTCTGAGAGAATCAGTACAGGATTCGAACCTGTATCAACACTACATTATTGTGTTGCTCTACCATTGAGCTAACTGTTTCTCCATAATATAACTTGTAAATTTCGCGTAAAAGAAAAGAGCCCTTGTTAGGACTCCTTCTCGTAGATTGGTGAATATTTTTTAATTAAATCCATCGCTTTAACCAAAATTTTCAATTCGTCTTCAGTCGCACCACGCTTCTTGGCATGACCAATAAAAATTTGCCATTTTCGTTCCAAAGCTGATTTTTTCATTATATATCACCTCCATAATATAAGTTGTAATTTTCGCGTAAAAAGAAAGAGGGAGGTTAAACCCCCGTCTTCTCTTCTACTTGCTTCTCAATTCGAAGTGTCATATGCTCACATTTGATGTTTATCTTGATTTTTTGGTTTTCTATGGGAATTTCAACATCTGTGTCTACGTTCCTTGCTTCATATAGAATTCCCTTTTTCAATATCATTGATATAATCATATCCGTGATTTTCATAAATATCACTCCTTCCATAATAGTCCTTGTGTATTTCACGTAAAAACAAAAGAAAGAGCCCTTGTTAGGACTCCTTCTCAGATTTTTTCAATTTACCGTATGGATCTAATCCCATATGTTCCATTGCGTCAAAGCATTTCATTGCGTGACCCTTCATTACCTCTTCTGCTTTTTCATCTTTCAATATTCCCAATTGATTGGCAATATTGCAGACGTCAAGCATATTAGCATGAAACTTCAATCTCATTTTTGCTACTTTTGTTACAATACTCATATTTAATACCTCCATAAAGTTAAATGTTTCTTCCATAATAGGAGATGTAAATTTCGCGTGAAAATATCAAAAAACGACCTTTTTCATCTAAAAATAGCACAAAAATAAGGCATATCGTTTCTAAGGCTCTTATTAGCCTATTTAAGCGATTTTACCTATTTAATGACTTATACCATTGGTTAATCTTTTAACAAGCCTTAAAACGGATTCTACGAGGTCGTTTTTCTTCCAACCCTTGAAAAATATGCATTTTTAACGATTTCCGAGGACTTGTCTTAAATATCTGTTAGAAAAACGAAGAGAACGCGTAATTCACGCGACTCTCCTCTTTTAGAACTATTAAAAAAAACCTTCTTTATCTTGTTGGTTTAAAACGATTAAATAAACTTCGAAATGTCATAGATGTATAAGTTCCAGTTTCCTCAAATTTGAATCCCTTACGCATCCAGATTCCGTAAAATATCAACGGTAATACAATACTTGTCATTTCTATTCCTAGTCTAAAATATCGATCTTTGACCTTTTCATTAAAGTCCCTTTCTTCGATTCTTAGTTTGTAGAGTTTTACCAAGTCCTCAATTGCTGTTGACTTCTCTTCGCTTCCAGATGGTAAGGAAGACAAATCCCGAATCCCGGATTTTATCTCCTCTCCTAACAAATCTCTGATTTCATTCATTTTTATTCTCCTTTCAAAATATAGTTTCCATAATAGAATGTGTTATTTATGCGGAATGAAGTTTTTAAGACTTACTTTAAATGTCACGTATTTCTTTCGATATATCTCTCCAATGTCTTTTGACAGTTCCAAAAACA
>CAZJYL010000308.1:0-3265 GCA_964550265.1 uncultured Bacteroidaceae bacterium | reverse complement strand
TTCGTCTAGTTGGCCTAGGACGCAAGGTTTTCATCCTTGAAATCAGGGGTTCGAATCCCCTACGGGCTACAAAAAAATAAAAAAGATTATGGCAAACCATAAATCGTCAATAAAAAGAATTAGAAGCAATAATGCAAAAAGGTTGTACAACCGCTATTACAGCAAAACCATGCGCAATGCCATTCGTGATTTCAGGAAATTAACCGAAAAAACCGAAGCATTGGAAAAGTTAAGCCCTGTTTTGTCATTAATAGATAAAAACGCAAAACGCGGTATAATTCATAAAAATAAAGCTGCCAACCTTAAATCTAAACTTACCAAAAAGGTTAACGCTTTATAAATCATGATATAAGATTGTTCTAACCCGCCCAATCAGGCGGGTTTTTTATTGTTTATACTTTAATAACAAACCTTATTATTAAATGCCGGTATATGTCTTTTTGAATAATCTTGCTTTAATGCTGTTTATAAAATTAAATTAATTTCGTATGTTTGTATTCAAACTCAAGGCATCATGAAAATTATTATTAATGAAATGGGAATTTTGGGAACTACTGAAATAATTGTGATTGTTCTTGTTATTCTGTTGCTTTTTGGAGGTAAAAAAATTCCCGAACTAATGCGCGGCCTGGGTCGTGGTGTTAAAGAATTTAAAGACGCATCACGCGGAATAGAAGAAGAAGAACCCAAAAAAAATGAGTGATATTTAACTGAAAATGAATGATGAAGAACTCAGTTTTTGGGACCACCTTCATGAACTACGCCGGTATTTGATACGTAGTGTAATAGTTTTTTTTGCCTTTTTTATTTTAGCTTTTTCCTTTAAAGATATTTTATTCGACCACTTTCTTTTCCGACTGCTCGATAGCAATTTTATTACATATAGGTGGTTTTCCGATTTTGCAAAATTTCTATCTGTTAATAATGGCGAAAAAATCTCATTGGATTTTCATTTAATTAATATTAACCTTGCCGGACAGTTTATAGCCCATATTTCAATATCGGCTGTTGCGGCATTAATTCTGACTCTTCCGTTTCTGATATTTCAATTATGGTTGTTTATAAAACCGGCATTGTATGCGAATGAACGAAAAATTATTTCGAAAAATGCCTTTGTTGTTGTACTGCTTTTTGTTACAGGCTGCGCTTTTGCATATTTTATAATTACTCCTCTGAGTGTGTTGTTTTTAGGCAATTATGTAGTAAGCAGCAAGGTTAGCAACACAATTTCCCTAAGCTCTTATGTTAGTGTATTTAACAGTACTCTGCTTCTTACCGGCTTATTGTTTGAACTGCCCGTCATGGTTTTTATTTTAAATAAAATAGGCCTGATTAAAGCTGATTTTATGCGTAAATACAGGAAGCATGCAATTGTAGTTGTTTTAATTATATCGGCAATAATTACCCCGACAACCGACCCTTTTACAATGACAATAGTGGCAATTCCAATATATTTGCTTTATGAAATAAGTATTGTTACAATTGCTAAAAAAGAAAAATATAATGGCAGCAAAAATCAAACTTGACGTATCGCCTTATTCTGATATAAGTGTAATAGCAATTTGTTCTTCAATGCGCGATTATAAATTTATCTGGTATTTGAACAAATACCTGAATTTAAATTTTTATCAGCCTGAACCTATTGTTTGGCGCCACGAAAAATTAAAATCAAATATTGAGTATGCCATATTTAAATGCAAGGAGCACCACGATATTGTCTTTTTTAACAATCATAATGAAAATTTCCATTTAATACCTTCTCTTGCAACATTTGATTTCTTTTTGGTGTTTTCTGAAAATGCCGAAAAAGATTACATTGAAGAATGGATGAAAAAAATCAGAAAAATACAAGGAGTTTCAATATTAACCCTATTGACAGATAAAAATCTAAAATTATTCAGCGAAATTATGTCAGAACTTGAATTTCAGGAAATACAGCGCAACATTGAAAAAAAATCTGACAAAAATAATTTTTTTGAATAGCAGCCCGAAAATAAAATTTATTTCTTTTCGAATCGGTAAACCACACAATCATGCGTTAAAAGATTACCCTGAAGGGTTTTTGTAAATCCCAGATTTTTTCTGTTATAAATATCACGGCAATTATAAGGGAACCATATATTCAAATCTCGCTGTACATTAAACTTATAGCTTGCATCGGAACTATTTCTGTTAAGAATACAAATTGCCACATCGCCATGATTTAAAGACTTTGACAAAACAACAATGCTGTCAGCTTCGTAAATAATCTTTCCCTGGATACCTAATGAATCCTGGTCAATTGCAATTATTTCTTTATTTAAAATTATTTCTTTGGTCTGCTCATCCAGATGCCTTACATCGCAATTTAAAATCAAAGGTGCGGCAAGCATACTCCACAATGCAAAATGACTACGGTATTCATTAAACGTACAACCCTTGAAACGCTCATCGTAAGATGATGATTTACCTTTTCCCCATAAACCAACCATAAGCATGTCAGGGTCATTCCATCCTCCCGGGCCTGCATATTGTTCCAAACCGTCTTGCAGCTCAAAAATATCCATTATACCTGCCATATCGGTGTCGTGTGAATACCATGTATCACGCGAATCATAAGTTGTTCGCCATAAATGTCCGCCCGCAGCTTTTGCCCACAACCATGGCTTTCGCTGACCCCATTCGCAGATTGCATAAACAATAGGACGCCCTGAAGCCTTTAATGCGTCACCCATTTTTTTATAACGTTCAAATGCCACCACAACATCATTGGGAGCATGGCAATAATCATATTTCAAATAATCTATACCCCACTCTGCAAATGTTTTTGCATCAAGTTCTTCAAAGCCTAAACTTGCCGTAACGCCGCCACATGTATATTCGGCTGCATCTGAATAAATTCCCAGCTTCAAGCCTTTAGAATGAACATAATCGGCAACCACCTTCATTCCATTGGGAAAACGTATTGGGTCAGGATATAAACGGTTTTGGGCATCACGACCACCAACCCAAAAATCGTCAATTATTATATATTGATAGCCTGCATCAAGCATGCCATTTGCTGCCATGGAATCAGCTATTTCTCGTATTATGGCTTCACTCACATTTGCCTCAACAAGATTCCAGCTATTCCACCCCATTGGCGGAGTTAATGCTAAGTTGTCTTTGCTTTGAGCTGAACAAAAAAATGCTAAAACAAAATATATAATAAATACAAAAGATTTTTTCATGCCTAAGTTCAAGTAATAAATGCAACTTTTCACGGGAAAAATAATGAGATAATCAT
>CAZJYL010000307.1:0-3269 GCA_964550265.1 uncultured Bacteroidaceae bacterium | reverse complement strand
GAATTACTTATTGTTGTTGCTCTCCCGTCAGTAATTGTAAAATTACCACCAGTTGCAAAAGGTGGGTCAATATATACTAAATCAATTTTACCTTTTAATTTTTTCTCACTTAAAAGGTAATTGAGTCCTTTTATATTATCCCCGTGAATTAATATGCTTTTCATGGTTTATAATTGGAATAAAAATTCACGTAAAACCAATGCACTCATAATATTGTAATTCTTGTATATTTCAGTAATGGATTTGTACATTTTATTGTTTCCTTTAATGTATAAAACACCATCTAAAATGGCAATTTTAACTGCATTCACTTTTTTCGCTTCAACAGTACTTATTGCATCATTAAATTGAGCATTCTGATGACCACCAAAATCGGTTAAAAACTTTGCTTCACCTATTACGTATTTCCCATTGAAACGGCCAACAAAATCAAGTCCTTTATAGTGATTGTAGCCCAATTCTTCTTTTGCGAAGTCCATCATAGACTTATCGCTCCCATCTAAAATTGCATCTTTTTTATTTGCAAGAAATTTATTTAACTCAACAGGTGTTATTCCTAACGATTTTTTACGTAACCATTCTCGAAACATTGGTCCAATTTGACGATTTGTTTCTTTGGGTTCACTGCACCTTTCATATAATTTATCAAGTCCTATTTCATAAATTCTACCGCATATTCTGTTTATTGTTCGAGGATTGCGGTCAATGGAAGAACTATCTCTTTTTAAATATGCAATGTAACTGTCTTTTATCGGGAACAAGTCAAGTTTTAAAAGTTCTCTAATAAGTAATCCGTTGTTTTTGCGTTTAAATGCCTTTTCAACATCCGCCCAAACTTTTTCGTTAATTTCTCTTATTCCTTCTGGAATTGTCGGATATACTTGAAACAGGTCATCAAGATATGACCTTTGATTAGCGTATTCTATACTTAAATTAGTCCATTTACTCATTACTCAATTTTTTACAAAGTTAGGAATTTTCTGTGATGTTTCAATTTGTCTTTTCTTCGCCTTGTTGCCAACAAATCCATTAACGCAGATTTATTTGTGTGTTGAGTTTTTAAGTTATCAACCAATACGGCTTTTTATCCACATTTAACATGGCAATAATCTATCTATTGCTATATTTGCCAAAATGGTGAATAAACCTTGTTTTTTTAAATTTTAGAGTGAATTAATATGCAACAATTGGAAAAACCGGATTTTTTATTTGAAATAAGCTGGGAAGTATGCAATAAAGTTGGTGGCATAAACACAGTAATTGCAACAAAAGCACTACGCATAAGCGAGCGTGTGGATTCAGGTTATATAATGATTGGACCCGATATTCATTCGGGGCATTTATCTAATGATGTTTTTACTGAAGACAACAGCATTTATCCGCAATGGGTCAGCAAAGCACGTATGGACGGCTTTCATTTCCGCATAGGGCACTGGCATGTGCCGGGAAATCCAATTGCAATTTTACTCGACTTTTCTGGTTCATATTCAAAAAAAGATGAGGTATTTAAATATTTATGGGAAAAATATAAACTTGATTCGCTTTATGGCGGCTGGGATTATATTGAACCAACTCTATTTGGCTATGAAGCGGGACGCCTGATTGAACATTTCTATAATTACAATGTCAGTGCCGAAGACCATATCGTAGCTCATTTTCATGAATGGATGACAGGTGCAGGTATATTATATCTTAAAGACAGAGTTCCTCAGGCAGGCAGGGTTTTTACCACTCATGCCACGGTAATGGGGCGTTCGGTTGCCGGAATGAATCTTCCTTTGTACAGCAAAATAGAAGAGTATAACCCCGAATTCATGGCGCGCGAATTAAATGTTTTGTCAAAATTCAGCCTTGAAAAACTTAGTGCGCAGCATGCCGATATATTTACGACTGTTTCGGAAATCACAGGAAAAGAATGTACGCATTTTCTTTCAAAAACTCCTGACCTTGTTACCCCCAACGGTTTTGAAGACACAATGGTACCTGTTAACGATGAGTTCAACATTCGTCGTGAGGCATCGCGCAAATTATTGAAAAATTTAAGCCGAAGCGTTCTTGGGAAAGAAGTAGCCGACAACACATTGTTTATAATAAATTCGGGACGCTATGAATTCCGCAATAAGGGAATTGATTTATTTATTGAAGCCCTTGCCAATTTGAAATATCATAATAAAACCGACCGTGAAATTGTTGCCATAATTGCCGTACCGGCCAATAATGCGGGAGTAAGGCAGGAAGTGAAGCATTGCATGACTGAAAACATCATTACGCAAACACCCAGCAATCTGACACACTATTTGTTTAACGAGGATAATGACGCCATAATGCAGGCTATACGCAATAATGGCTTGCAAAGCGACCCCGAAAGCAACGTGAATTTGATTTTTATTCCAAGTTATCTGGATGGCGATGACGGATTACTTAATTTCAACTACTACGACTTTTTGATTGGCTGCGACCTTTCGGTATTCCCTTCGTATTACGAGCCATGGGGATATACTCCCTTGGAAGCCGTTGCTTTCCATATTCCAACTATTACTACAACACTGGCCGGCTTTGGCGTTTGGATGCTTAATGCAGGAAAAACCAACGGTGGCGTTAAAGTTATTGAGCGCGACGATTATAACACCGACTTTGTTGTTTCAGAAATTTCGAGATATATAAACGAATGGAGTAAATGCAACGACGACGAATTTACCGCTCATCGTCAAAGCGCATTAAATGCTTCGCACGAAGCACTATGGCAAAATTTGGCCAAACATTATTTCGATGCTTATCACAGAGCCATACAGAATACATTGGGACGTAAGGACCAGTTTAGTAAAAAAACTTTGATTCAGGAACATGTTCTGGAAAAATCAAACATGACGGAGCCAAACTGGCGCAAAATATTTGTGAAGCCTGAATTGCCAGAACGCTTAAACAAACTGATGCAATTGAGCAAGAATATTTGGTGGACATGGAGTCATTCGGCTTTGAAACTGTTTGAATCCATAAATCCGCATTTGTGGGAGCGCAGCGGATACAACCCACTGGCAATGCTTGAACTGATGTCGTATAAAGAAATAGAAGAATTATCCAACAATCCTGAGTTTTTGGTGAGACTTGATTTTGTGTATCGCGAATTTGAAGAATACATGAATCAGCCGCTTGATACCGAACGACCATCGGTAGCGTATTTTTGCATGGAATATGGATTACATACCTCATTGCAATTATATTCGGGTGGACTGGAAGTTTGAGCCGTCGACTATCTGAAAGAGGCATCG
>CAZJYL010000306.1:0-3276 GCA_964550265.1 uncultured Bacteroidaceae bacterium | reverse complement strand
GCATTATATCCGTCCTGTATCAACTTATCAGCAATATCTTTTGTTTCAGTCCTGGTTCGGCAAAAGATAATTCCGTAAATTTTAGGATTAATGTCAACTATGCGTTTTAATGCCGAATATCTATCCTTGGCATGAGTAACATAGTAAAAATGCGAAACACTTTCAGCTCCCATATTTTTTTTACCAACCGATATCTCAGTAGGGTTATTCATGTATGTATCGGCAATATTGCGAATTTCATAAGGCATTGTTGCCGAAAAAAGCAATGTTTGTTTTTCTGTTGGTGTTTGTTCGAGAATAAAATCCAAATCTTCCTTAAACCCCATATTTAGCATTTCATCGGCTTCATCAAGTACCAAAAACTTCACGTTATTCAGTTTCAAAGCACGTCGCTTTATTAAATCAACCGTACGTCCCGGGGTACCAACAATAATATGAGAGCCTTTTTTCAGTTTTGTTATTTGAGATTCAATATTAGCGCCGCCATAAACAGCTGTTACAAAAACTTCCTGCATGTATTTGGAGAAGTTTTCAATATCTTTGGTTATTTGAATGCATAATTCGCGAGTTGGACTTAAAATAATAACCTGCACATTTTTTTGACTCTCATTGATTTTATCAAGCAGAGGCAAACCAAAAGCTGCAGTTTTACCCGTGCCCGTTTCGGCCAACCCTATTATATCCTTATTGTTTTCAAAAATAAATTGAATGGTTTTTTCCTGAATAGGTGTCAACGTCTTAAATCCAAGTTCCTCAATAGCCAATAACAGAGGCTTACTCAGTGATGTTTCTGTAAATTCCATAAGTTGTTGTTAAATAAGTCCCGTCATGTTAAGCTCATTGAGACCAATTGCATTGATATACTCTATAAAACAATTCAATTTCGGGAATGCAAAGGTATTCAAAATATTCACATGCTAGTAGTTTTATAAATAAAACACTATGTACAAGCAAAAAGACAAAAAATATTAATGTCTGATTTTTTAGTTTAATCGAATAAATTTACGGCAATTGTGTTCTGTCAAGAAAAACCATTCCATTTAAATGGTCTATTTCATGTTGGAAAATGTGTGCTGTGTATTCGTGAGTAATATGTTCACTACGGCGAACTCCATCAGGTGTATCATAAATAATGTCAACCCAAATGGCTCTCCACGATGAACCGGAAACGCCCGGGATGCTCAAACACCCATCCGGTCTGTATTTTAAAGTGTCAGAATATGCTGTAATATAAGCGTTAATATAACACTCAAAAGGCGCTCCGGCTTTATCGTATCTTTTTACCCAAATAACTCTTTTATTAACTCCAACTTGAGGTGCTGCTATCCCCACGCCGGGGTTTGCAGGATTGGTTACTGTTTTATACAGCCTGTCCTTTAATGTTTTCAAGTATATAGATTCAAAATCACTTATATTACCACTGTTTTTACGTAAAATAAGTGAGTCTTCGTAATTAAAATAACTCAAAACCCGCATTCTGTCATTTGATGTTCCCGAAGTAATTATCTCCATTTCATCATATGAAAAATCGGATGTTAAAACATTATTATCATAACAAGAAACAAATATTGAACCTGAAATAATTAAGGCTGAAAGGAAAAAAACAAATTTCATTTTATTTAAAATTAAATATCTTACTGTTTGCCAAAATTAATAATAATTCGTTTAGTATCATGGAGGTAGCGCCCCAAATAATATGATTGTTTACTTTAAAACAGGGGGCAATAATTGTTTTTTGCTTTTTATATTGAAATTCGCTTTTGGATTCAGATTTGAAAAACCATTGTAAATCAACATGAAAAACTTCGGCAACTTCAAACGAATCCGGAGTGAAAACCGGTGTTTTTTCAATATATCCTACAAAAGGATGAATAAGGTATCCTGATGGCGGAACATATAAATCAGATAATTTACAAATAAATTTAATTGACTGATTAACAGCTATTTCCTCAACTGTTTCTCTTACTGCAGTATTCCAATAATCAATATCATACAGCTCCACCCTCCCCCCCGGAAAAGCAATTTGACCACTATGAACTCCCTCATATTCAGCTCTTTTGATAAAAGTAATATGAACAGAGCCTTCATGTTGAAATAAAAGTAATAAAACTGCACTATCGACATAATTTGAATTTGCCAGGTCTCTTTCTAAGCGAATACCTTCAGGTGCCATTAGATAATGAGCAGGTGAGCCTATTAATGCAGCATTTTCCAGAGCCTTTATAACATTATTTAAAGAAAACATGGCTAAAATTAAAATTTATTTTGTCATATCGGAAAACTTATTTACTTTTGTATTGAAAACCAATTTTAATTATTAACCAAAAACTAAAGAAATGAAAAAGATTTTCAGCTTATTCGCAGCAGCAGTTATTGCATTTGCATTTACAAGTTGTGGTGGCGGTGCAGACACCCCTGAAAAAGTAGCAGAAAAATTCTTGCAGCACATCGCAAAAAGCGAATTCAAAGACGCTAAAGGACTTGCTACAGGTGATGCAGTAAAAACAATTGAAACTCTCGAAAGCTTTGCTTCTATGAGCGAACTTGGTGGTGAAAAACCAGAGAAAAAAGATGTTAAGATTGAAGATATGAAATGTGACACCAAAGACGACGTTGCTAATTGTACCTACAAACAAGATGGTAAAGCAGGCAATATTGAACTCAAAAAAGTTGATGGTGCATGGAAAGTTTCAAGCTTCCCAAAAGAAACTTCAGGTGGTGACGATATGAATGGTGATGTTAATACAAATGACACAACAGCTACTGATGATGTAACTGAAGAAGTTACAAAATAATTCGTAATTATTTTGTTTTAAGCAGCAATGAAAAAGGGACTTTTTGCTATCCTGATTTTCATTGCTGCTTTTGTTTTGTTTCTACTTACATACGACTTAAGAAGCGAACAAAAGCAGCAATATGAAATCTATGATTTAACTCCGGAAGAATATGCGCTGTTGAAAGACGGTGATTTTATTTTACGACATGGTTATGGTTTAGTTAGCGATGCTATTGCAAATTCCATGAATGAGGAAAATCATGTTTCTCATGTTGCCGTACTTGTAAAAAGCGACACTGCAAAAAATGGTTTTAGAATTATTCATTGCGTATCTCAATCTCTTTCTCCTTGGGATGGTGTTCAGGAACAAACATTCCCACGTTTTTTACACGATAGTCAGAAAAATTCTATTATGGTCGTTCGCTTTAAAGGAGCAAATGACTCTACAAGACATAAAATCAGCGAAAAAGCACTTTATTATTTAGATAAAAGAGTTGAAT
>CAZJYL010000305.1:0-3280 GCA_964550265.1 uncultured Bacteroidaceae bacterium | reverse complement strand
CTCCCGGCGCTGCCTGTCCGTTTTCTTTTTTCCGCAAAATTCTATGCGACGTCCCGAGGAGGAGAGTGTTTGGGTAAGTTTGGTTTTAGAGCAGCATTGCGGCGGGGCTTTTACTTTTTATCTAAGGCGGAAGCAAAGAATACATTGACGCATTTATTTTGCATATGGCGTAAATGCATAGACTTCGGCAAATTGAAATACTTTTTATCTGGCAATAGTAATTTGAAATTATAAGTTTTTGTAATTACCTTATTAATCAGTATTTTTTGCAAGTTGTGTATATTCGTTGTCGGATTTTTGTTTTACGAATAATAATACTAAAATCACACCTAAAAATGGCAATGCAGGAATGCGGTATCTGACCAAAGACCCAAAATTTGCAGTTGACAAACCAACAAAGATTATAATAATAAAAACGAAAATTAAAAAAGAAATTAAAACGGGATCTTTAATAACTTTAAAAAAATTCTTTTTGATTATGCCGTTCCACAAAGCCCTTATAACAAACAATAAAAACATCATAGCTTCGGCCGAACTAACCAGCATAACAACATTTTTTACCTGCCATGGAAAAGGGGCAAACAAGCCATAAAACAAAGCAGCCGGAATTTTTTTTATTAATCCGCCAATCGAGGCATCGAATTTGCCAATATCAAAATAATGATCGCTGTATAATTCATTGTTTATAAAATCTTCTCTTGTTATAACAATCTTTTGTATAGTGTCATTGATATCTCCGTAGCTGCCCAACTCCGAAGACAAGCTTGAAAAAACATATAAGCCGCCAAACAAAATGATTATTAAGTAAGTGGGGAAAATTAACAAACGCAGCACTCTGTTTTGAACCCTCTGTATCATGGAAAACAAAAAGACAAAAAGCACGGCAGGCAAAAGTGCTGCAAAGATATAAGGCTTAATACTAATTATAATATAAAAGTTAACAATGATAAGAACAGAATTTAAAAAAACTTTTCGTTTTTCCAAGCCTATGGCCATAAAAGAATAAAACACCCACAAAGTGGCAGAAAAGGTAAAAGTATCTTTATACAAACTTGAGCCCCAAAAAAGGCAAGAGGGAATAAAAAGCACAGCAAAAGCCAGCCATTTAGTAATGCCGGGATATCTTCTGTTCAACAATTGAAACAATTTCCACGGACCAACAAAAGCCATAATGTTAAGCAAAATCGTTGACTGCAAAAACCTTCCAAAGCCAAGTACAACAAAAGGGTAAGAAAATCGGCTTACAGCCCATGTTTTGGGATTTAAATACATATATAATTCCATTTTTGTATATGTATAATCAAAAACCCTATATGATTCTTTGCTGTTTTCTCCTGCCAAAAACCTTATGGCAGCCAATGGATCTTCGCCTGTAAGTCTAACTATTCCCAAAGCATTGTTAAAATACCCGAAAGTATCTCCCCCGCCATAATAATAAACATATATGCAAGATATTGCAACACCACCAAGTATTTTTGCCAATAATGCAGGTAAAAACCACTTATAAACAGGATTGTTTTTGTTTACATATTTTGAATACACCCATGCAAATAAAGATATCAGCCCAATTATAATAACTGTAATTATCCAGTCAAAAATTGTAATATAATCGGTAAAAACAATATCCATTAAACAAAAATAGTGATTTCAGTTAAATCACTACTTTAAACATTAAACTATATGAAAATTTATTTTTTATTTATAATACGATAAATACTATATCCAAGTTCAAGTGATTTTTTTGCATTCGGATAATTCCAATATCGTTTTGGGTTAGTATTAATAAGCGTAATTAATTCTTTTGCAGATATATTTAGTTTTTTTGCAACAAATTCAATGTCTTCCTCAATGTTTTTTTCGTCCCAGGGCTTTGTTTTCAGCAATTCCAATGCGTTTTCGCGAGATAAATCGCCGGCACAAATCAATGTTGAAAAGGTGGCTTTACGATAATCAATATTAAATTTTTTAGGGAGCCAATATGTCTGGATAAATTTGGTGTAAACAGATTCATGATGTTTTCCTCCATAATATTCCCACCCAAATTCGTTTTTTAAAATATTGCATGCTTTGTCCTTATCGTAAGGCACATAATTTAAAGGGTATAAAATTTTGATTCCGTAAAACAATTTATACACAAATTCGTGGCGAAAGCCAAAAGCCGGAAATGTTTTTAATTTAACAGTTCCGAACCGCTTGTGAATGGCTTTTAGATATCGCAAATCTTTTGCATTATACTGAAATGATTTTGGCAAAATGCCCTCAGTGGCATAATTCCCTCCGCTTAGAATATATTTTATCCTATACTTACGAGCCACTTTATGCAACACCCCCTGAATTGCCATATCGGTAGGGTTTTCGGCTTCGGGCACAGAGGCTTTTAAAAACGAAAGCTGTAAGTCAATAAATTCATTTCGGTTAAGCACTTCGGTATATAAATCTATTTTAAGTTTATCCAAAGTGTTTTTAATATTACTTTCAGCCATGCTCGCATTCCATCCATTGTCCATGTGTACAGCCAAAGGTCGTAATCCCCATTTTACTGTCAAATAAGTTAAATACATACTGTCAACTCCCCCACTAACACCAACTATGCAATCATAATTTTTGCCCTTACCTGCTTTCTTAACTTTTTCTATCATTAAATCGAGCTGCGCATCACTCTCTTTACCCTTGTAAACGTTATTAATAGTTCTTTCAAGATACTCAGTACACAAATTGCACTGTCCCACGGAGTCAAAAGAAATGTCCAAATCATGCGTATCCATTACGCAGCGTGAACAAATACGATAAATGTTTTCGGACATATATTTGGAACTATATATTTTTCTTTAAAAAGCCGACAAACATACAAATATTACAGACACGTTTTACTTGTTAAGAAAATTTTTATTTTTTTAACTAAAAAAAATAACTGCAATACATTGAAAATATAGTGCTAAGAAAAACATCTATTAAAATGTGGTTATTTGCCTAAATTACAAATAATATTTTCTCCTTTTACCGAAGTAGATTTAATATTATTTGCAACAGCACTAAAAAAAGCTTTTGATGCTCCTTGCCTCATTCCGTCATGTAATTCTATAATAATGGTTTTTGTAATGGATAGCCAGTCTTGAAAATTTTTCTCAAACAATTCATTTTCAGACCCTTCAATATCAATTTTTAGAATATCTATTGACGAAATTTCGTATTCATCTACAATTTGGTTCAATGTTACAGACTTAATACTCTGAGTTGAATCAGTTGAATTACTTGAGGCCATAAAGCCCCATTCTCCATC
>CAZJYL010000304.1:0-3284 GCA_964550265.1 uncultured Bacteroidaceae bacterium | reverse complement strand
TTCCGCGCAAATCCGCGTCTAATTATTTTATCATCTGCGTTCATCCGCGCAAATCCGAATATTTTTTACCATTTAGATGGTTTTACATCCATTAACGCAAAATTGGATAATTATTATGTGATATTTCAGAAATCGTGGAGTTATCTTCAAACTCAGAAGTAGTGTCAGGTAATATTTTATCGTTAGCAAGATAAGATTGACCACGCCGCATGCTGCCATTGAGTTTCGCTGGTGGGCAGACATACTGTTGGCTAAAAAAAATTGCGATGATTATTTCCCGAAAACAAACGAAAAGCTTAATGAAGGAATAAAAGGGAACAAGCTTTTTTGCAGTAAGGCAAGACGGTTAGTTTGTATATAGCCCGAGTTCGCCCAACTGCTCACTGTAATTTCTTTGAAATAATAATAATATGGATTTTGTCTGTTGTACAAGTTATAAATACTAACAGTCCATGTTCGGGCTCCCCATTTTTTTTTCTTCATAAAACTAGCTCCGACATCAAGTCTGTGATAACTGCGCATTCTAAAATCATTCACCCCACTGTAGTAATGAATCTGATTGGGAAATATCATTGACGTATCAGAATCATAAAAGTATTTGGCAGTGGCCAAAGTAATTGCATTTCCACTTTTAAAAATCCATGTTGCCGACAATGTTATGGTTTCGCTTAAATGATATACTGCAGAAATGTTTATTATATGCCGGTTATCATAAACAAACGGGAATGCTTTTCCCCCATTGATATTTTCAAATTGCCGGTCAGTTTTTGACAGCGTGTACGATATCCATCCATTTAACTTACCTGTGTTTTTTTCAATCATCCATTCTGCCCCATACGACTTTCCCCTGCCATCAGTTTCTATAATCTGCTCCCAGCCAGATGCGGAATTTGCAATACTGGCACCTTCTTTATACATGATAAGATTATCCATTGTTTTGTAATACATCTGAAATGAAAATGGATATTGCTGTCTGATTAAGGCCGTGTTAAAGCCGGTTGTGAAATGGACTGCGTTTGAAGGGCAAGTGTTCGACGTTGAAGGGAGCCATAAATCATAAGGAATACCAGTACCGGATGTACTGAGAAGATGCACATTCTGTCCCAGTTTTGCACAAGATGCAAAAAGTGTAACACTCCTGATTTTTCCCGAAATTGATATCCGTGGTTCAATTGAATTATAGTTTGTTGAATCTACCATGTATCTGTTGAATCTGAGGCCAGGTTTAAGAATTACCTTCCCGATTGTAAATTTGTCTTCAGCATAAACGTTTATATCAAATGCCGATAATTTCTTACTGCCGAAAAGTGAATCAACAGCAGGGGCATTGTGCGATACAATGGTGTATTGTGTTGCACCGGGTTTGAATTGATGAAAAATCAGATTCCCTCCGAAGAGCAAATGATTCTTGTCTGATTTGAAATATTCCATCGAAACTCCGGCCATATAATCCCTGATTCCTGAGTAGAATTCTGTAAGGCTTCTTTCCGTTGCATTGTCAATGGAATCGCGATATTCTCCACTCATCCCGAATCTGAAGCGGGTTGCAGAAAGAGTCATATTACTGAAAAGTTTTTGTGTCCATACATGATTCCATCGGGTGGAAAACACATTGCTTCCCCATTGTATATGTGTTTTTTGAAAGCCATTGTATTCATCCCTGTCAGTAACACTGAAATCGTCATCGCCATTGTAAAAGCTGCAATGAAATGTGTTTTTTTCTGAAAATCGATATTGAAATTTTGTGTTCACATCATAAAAACTGTATCCTGTTGATGGCCCGAAAGCCAACGCAGTGAATGGTCTTGTAAGAAGATCAAGCATCATGCGTCTTGCAGAAATCATGAATGTTGCTTTGTCTTTAATTGCCGGACCATCAACATATATTTTTGTGCTTATAATTCCTGCCATTCCACTGATATTGATTTTATCGTTGCTACCATCTTTCATCCTAATGTCAATCACTGAAGAAAGCCGCCCTCCGTACTGTGCGGGAAATTCACTTTTGAATATGTTGACCGAATTAAGCGCATC
Source organism: uncultured Bacteroidaceae bacterium (assembly GCA_964550265.1). Lineage (GTDB taxonomy): Bacteria > Bacteroidota > Bacteroidia > Bacteroidales > DTU049 > GWF2-43-63. Next base: position 1,250 of record CAZJYL010000304.1, on the reverse strand, counting down.
GGTGTTGAATACGGAAACAAAACCTGCAAGATGATTTACGTAATACAAAGGCACATCATCAATAATAATCAGATTCTGATCATGGCTTCCTCCTCTTACATACAGACTGCTTGTCCCTTCACTTCCTGAGTTTATTCCGGGCAACATCTGCAATGTCTTCATCAAATCTGTTTCTCCTCCAAGTGCCGGAAGTTTTTTGATTATTTCCAGCGGTACCAAAATATTTCCGCCGTTATCATCAGAAATTTGTTTCGAGGCTCTGACCTCAAAAGCATTCAAAAACACGCCCGGCTGCAAAGAAATATTTTTAGTATTGTTTTGTAAAGTGTCGGTTTTAAAGAATACTTTATTATAGCCAGTGTATGATACAACAATCAGTGAGGAATCATTGTCTTTTATTGTCAAACTATAGAACCCATAATTGTTAGAAACACAACCGGCACCGGAAAACAAATCGGAAATTGTGGCTCCAATCAACTTTTCACCACTAGTGGAATCAGATAAAAATCCGGATATAGTTCTCTGACCAAATACATGGAATACGTTTATGAAAAATATGATTATAAGTACACCTTTTTTCATGGATAAATCCTTAATGTATCAGAAAATAAACCTTGCGCTCCAAAAACGCCTATCCCATTTGTAATATTAGTGTATTGATTTACAGGTTGCAGGTAGCCGATGAAATCAGCACCTTCTTGATAAGCTTCGTGTTTGATCAATGTTTTTTTAAACTGATATAGACTTTCTGAAAGAGTTCTGACTTCTGCAACAATCATGTGTGCTCCATCAAGCCCGTACTGATAACCATAATATAAAGAGAAAGTATGGCTCTGTCCATTAAAAAGATTGTCTGACACAAGTACACTGTAAACCTCAAACTGCGACAATCCTTCAGCATTGACAACAGGATCACTTAATAATTCGGGTGATAAATAATACCTTGTTGTATCATCCACAATTTTCAGCAATGATATTTCATAATAGTTTGTTTCTAATGGAGGGTCATCAATTACAACCTGATACCTGGCCTTGTATTTCCCCTCGGATGACAGCAGAGCACTATCTGTTAGGGTACATAGCGTTACAACAGGCATGGAGGGAATATTACAGCTTGCTGAAATTGTCGGAAATCCAACAGCCAATGCAGAGAATGAATATGTGTGCCCAATTGTTGTATTATAATCTGAAATGTATATTCCATCACGAAGCCACTGTAGTGTGTCAACTGGCTGGTTATTCTCATATAG
>CAZJYL010000303.1:2460-3301 GCA_964550265.1 uncultured Bacteroidaceae bacterium | reverse complement strand
TTTCCGTCATTTTGGCCGCCTTCGGCTCCCTGCGCTGCCTGTCCGTTTTCTTTAATCCGCAAAATTCTATGCGACATCTGAAAGAATGATTTTTAGCTTTTTATCTAAGGCGGAAGCAAGGTATGCATTACCGCATTGTACTTTTTATTTATTTCCTTTGTTTATTCCGTAAAAAATCAGCCATAACTTATGTTCAAACTCCACAGAACCTATTTGCTCAATTGCTATATGTTCCGGATTATCAAAATTTGTTTGTAAACGATACATTGAGGTTATAAAAGGAAATTTAAAGCTCTTTAAAAAATCGAAGTTGGAATCAACACCGGCAACCTCACTGCATATTTGCGGAATATAAAGCCATGGTCCTCCCTTAAATTCCAGCGAATCATTTTTATAAACTGACGAAACAGGCTGAAATGAAAGAGGATGCCTGTAATATAACCACGACTGGGTATTAAAAACTTCATAAACCTTAATCATACAGCCCCGAATATTCATGAAATTGCCTTCGTCTTTTGGCAATCCGCTCAAATCGGGCTTGTCGTGTTTTGGAAAATAAATGCCATCTAAACTCTCATCGCTATAAGCCGATAAATTTCCGTTTTCAAAAACCTTATTCAATTCCTTAAAAATATTTCCCGACGAGTCTGTTTCGAAAAATGTTTCAGCATCGTTGAATAATGTATCTATATAAATGAACTTTCTTCCGCCGGCATAAATATCAAACTTGTCCAGATACATGGCGTTTTGCGCTTTGTCAGGATCGTCCATAACAAGTGATGAAATCAGATCTCCGTTTTCCGAAAATTCCACCCGTTTGCCAATTGGCCTTCCGTCCTTG
>CAZJYL010000303.1:0-2450 GCA_964550265.1 uncultured Bacteroidaceae bacterium | reverse complement strand
TGTATTCACATTTAAATGCAATTTGCCCGTCAGGAAAATATATTTTACGTTCACCATTATACAAACCATACTTAAAGTGAGATTCTGACCTGATTTTACCATCCGGATATTTTAATGTTTCTGTGCCATTTTTCAATCCACGTTTAAAAAAAGTTGTACCGCTAATATAAAATAACTCCACATTATGATTGAAAGTACCTTCGTAAGGAATTAAATTAAATATCTTTCCGCTGCCAAAACGCACCCCTCCTTTTCCGGGCACACGAACTCTGTGTAATACAACAGTGCCATGGCGCGTAAAATCAAGAACAATTTTTGCCTTGCCATTTTCGGAATACAATTTCCACTTACCCGTTCTGATATTATTTTTAAAATTGCCCGACGATTTAAGCTTTCCATCGGCATAAAATGATTTATACACTCCGTTAAGCATGCCTTTACTCCATGTTGCAGAAATACTGTCGCCGTTAAAAATACAACTTTTTATGCCCGAATATTTATTCCAGCTTTCTATATTGTTCAAATCCGGAAAATTGGGCGCAGACTTTTGAGCAAAACAATTAGTGACACTAAAAATTATTAAGGCGAAAAAAATTGAAATTGTGTTTTGCATAGGTTATTCAGTTAATTAACAATGTTTAAATATGGCTTTTATAATTCTTTTTTTTCAGATAAAGGCAAAATATGTTTTACGTGTTTTTATAAACATCGTTAAGATTATTTTCAACAACATGCAAAACTACTGTTAAAGCACCATCTATAGAATATCCAAACTTTTTCTGCATACTTTTCAGCATGTATTTTATATCGTTTTTCAAATTAGAATCATAAGAGTTAAAATTCTCCGTCCTGTACTCCGAAAGTGCCCTTCGGAAATTATTATTTGCCAGATACGGCTCCAAAGCATGCTTTTTTAAATTCTCGCCATATTTTTTAAACAAACGCAAAAACTGTTCGGTATCGGCAATATTCATCTTTTTAATTTTTATGTCCTGTGCCAATGTGCGTGCAATATACTCCTTGTGAATTGCCCTTCTGTTAATGTCAATTTCGTGCGATGTTATTTCTTCGTCGAAAAGATATTGTTCCACATCTCTGAGCCACTCTTCTGTTATATTAATTTCATTGTTTGTATAAGAAGAATGAACAGTTTCGTCCGGTTCAAAATTTAATGCAAACAAATAATCGCTGATAGTTTCGATGATTTGCGGCTCGTTTACATGAAAAATAGCCTCTTTCACTTCGTTTAGAATAGTAATTTCATATAACTTGAAAAGACTTTCTATAAAACCTTTTGGTATAATGGTGGCAAATTTTTCGGGCAGGTTTTTGAAATATTCGGCAACATTACCCATTGTAATAAGTTCGTCGCGCTCGCTGAATTTAGAAATGAAATCATTGAAAACCGACAATGACTGACGTCCCGAAAATCCATTCTGCCCGTCTGATTGAGATTGATAAAGTATTTTTTTTCGCACAGATTTGCTAAAGCGCTTAGTGTCATCTTCGTTAAGCCATTCCGGCACATTTCCTCTGTATAACTCCATACGGAGCAACAATAAGTCGTCATCTGTAAAATTAAAATAAAGCGCCTTATTGTTTATCCAGCTTTGCAAAGCATCGTTGTTTAAATTGAGCCGGGAACTGACAATGATTTTTGCAAAATTCTCGAAAATATGCGGCAGAAATAATTTGTTGATGTTCTTCCCAAATTTGTTTTCGTATATTTTTTGTTCGGTTTCGTAATCTAAAACATAAGGAATATTAACGGATATAATTCTGTCCTGAAACGAACGGATATTTTCGAAATGTTTTCTGTCTTCGCTGTTAAGCAAACCCATGAATAAAGAGGTAACTTTTTCTTCTATGTGGTCAACCTTGTGCACACCATCACTTATAACGCCATGCAGGTTAACCATGCGTTTAACATTATTATCTTTTATGTCCATTAATGCATAAACGCCATTATTGGTATAAGCTAGGTCTGAATGTATAAACCGTATTTCGTCGCCTCGGAACAATTCATTCAGATATCGCTGGAGATTTTCATTTTTGATTAATCCGCGCATCCCTTCATCGCCCGGATTCCAAACGCTTATGCCTTTGCCAAATTGCCTGTTGAACTCAACCCTTCGCACATATATCATATTGAATACTTCAGCGGGATCTTCGAGCAAATCAATCAACTGATTATAAATTGAGCTGCAAATGGGGCAGGGATAATCCTTAAAAACCCATTCGTATTCCTTGCTCGATGCTATTTTTTCATATAAATCTTTATCTAAAAGCAATTCTTTCAGCAAATCCTTCCTCAGCTCCCGCGGTATCATTAAAATGGGATGGTCGTTGTTTGGGCAGGAAAACATCAACATATTGTTTTTTTCGTTTTCCTCATCCACTTCGATATTCTCGGCAATGGTATTGTTGATAACAAAACCTTTCCTCAGGCG